>NZ_JABFTW010000076.1:0-339 GCF_021404355.1 Halomonas sp. MCCC 1A11062 | reverse complement strand
AACGGTTTCGACTTCGAGCATCGAATCCAGGGAAGCGTGCCGGTGCAGGCAAGAGACCACCGTAAGCGTCGTTGCAACCAATTAAGCGCCGATTCCAATCAGCGCGACTACGCCCTCGCTGCCTAAGCGACGGCTGGTCTGTCAGACCGGGAGTGCCCTCGGCCCGGATCCTGGCATCAGCTAGAGGGACCCACCCACGGGTTCGGTCGCGGGACCTGTGGGGACATCAAACAGCGACTGGGATCGTCATCTCGGCTTGTTCGTGTGACCGGGAGATCCGAGTAGAGACATAGCGAACTGCGCACGGAGAAGCCTCGAGGACATGCCGTAGGACCCGGG
>NZ_JABFTW010000075.1:0-344 GCF_021404355.1 Halomonas sp. MCCC 1A11062 | reverse complement strand
GGGTATCCAGCAGCAGGCTCTTGCCGAAACGCCGCGGCCGCGAGAGGAAGTAGTACTTGCCCGCCTCCACCAAGCGGTGGATCGCCGGGGTCTTGTCGACGTAGTAGTATCCGCCTTCACGAATATCGGCAAAGGTCTGGATCCCGATGGGCAGTTTCTTGCGGGGCGCGGAGGACACGACACTCTCCTGGGAAGTGCTGATTCATGCCAGCATAACATGGCAACCTCGCGCAAGCCTCGAACCAGCAGCCTCTCAAGGGTGGGTGCTTCGCCTCCGCTACGCCGTGGCTTCCTCGATCTTGAAACGCTGCACCAGCCTGGCCAGTTCGCGGGCCTGGTCGCTC
>NZ_JABFTW010000074.1:0-354 GCF_021404355.1 Halomonas sp. MCCC 1A11062 | reverse complement strand
TCGCTATGCGAGTCACGAAATAACGCAGGACTGGATAAAATTGGTGGGTCTGGGCAGATTTGAACTGCCGACCTCACCCTTATCAGGGGTGCGCTCTAACCAACTGAGCTACAGACCCGGCACTGTACCGCTGCAAGCTTGCTGCTCTCCGGCTGGCCGACCTCACCCTGCTTTCCATTTAAGGTCAGGGGGTGCGCTCTAACCAACTGAGCCACAGACCCAGCTCACAAAACACAGTCTTTGCTCTGGCCGATCAGGTAATTCATTGTGAGCACTTGCCGCGAGGCGTGATACGTCGTTTAAGGAGGTGATCCAGCCGCAGGTTCCCCTACGGCTACCTTGTTACGACTTCAC
>NZ_JABFTW010000073.1:0-355 GCF_021404355.1 Halomonas sp. MCCC 1A11062 | reverse complement strand
TCTTCCGGCGGGGGAGTTTTTCACTCCCCTTGTCGTTACTCATGTCAGCATTCGCACTCGTGATACCTCCAGCAGACTTCTCAATCCACCTTCATCGGCTTACACGACGCTCCTCTACCGCGAGTCTGCATCCTTGATACCACTCTTTCTATTCCCCCTTCCCGACTCGACGTTCGGGACGGCTTGGACGTCGCTTCGCGACGCCAATCGAATAGCATCAAGTGATGCAGACTCACCCGTAGCTTCGGTACCTGGTTTAGCCCCGTTACATCTTCCGCGCAGGCCGACTCGACTAGTGAGCTATTACGCTTTCTTTAAAGGATGGCTGCTTCTAAGCCAACCTCCTAGCTGTCTG
>NZ_JABFTW010000072.1:0-381 GCF_021404355.1 Halomonas sp. MCCC 1A11062 | reverse complement strand
ATCGGGATTCCGCCTCAGCCCAACGACGGCTGCCATGTACAGGCTCTGCCGTAGTTTCGGATTGCCGGCTTTCGACAAGCGGGGACGCCCGCGTACGGAGCTACCCGATTCCCAACTGACGGGCACGAGCCCCGCAAACGCCGCCGCCTGGCGGGCGCTTTCGAAAGCACGGCTACGCAGCATCGCCAACAGTCGGAGAGATACCGCAGGGCCAACGCCGGGAATCGTTTGTAGCAAGGCGCGATCCTGCTTCAAGCCAGGGTGCTGATCGAGGTGGTCATCGATCTCCCGCTGGAGACGATCCCGCTCACGCGTCAATGCCGACAGGATGTCATCGATCGAGCGGAGGATATCGGTTGCCATGACGAACTCGGCTTTCTC
>NZ_JABFTW010000071.1:0-385 GCF_021404355.1 Halomonas sp. MCCC 1A11062 | reverse complement strand
GGTCAGGAGACGAAGATGAGCACCGATGACAGCGTGAGCGCCAACGATCTGGGCGGCGCCGACGACATGCTGAGCCCCATGGAATCCACTGATTCCGACGATGTGCTCAACGACGACGGCGACGAGGTCGTCGACCCGCCCGACGACTGGAGCGCAGCGGACAAGCACGGGATGACCGCCGAAGAGGAGCGCGAGGGCGAGTCCCTCGACGACCGGCTGGCCGCCGAGGAACCCGACGTGACCGACGCGGTCGGCACTCCGGATGCGGACACCGAACGCGCCGAGGGCGCAGGCCGCCACCGCGGTCAGGTCGACGGCGCGCCTGAGGACGGCGAATCGCTCTACACCGTGGTCGAGGAGTGAACATGTCCGCCGAACTGCCCCG
>NZ_JABFTW010000070.1:0-388 GCF_021404355.1 Halomonas sp. MCCC 1A11062 | reverse complement strand
TGCCTGTTCGAGGGCCGCGAGGCGCTATTCGAAGGGCTCTATATTCACGACAAGTGGGACTGGCAGGTTCGCTATCCGGTAATTCGCCTGAGCTTTGCCGATGGCGTGATGCAGAGCCGCGGCGATATCGACAAGCGAATCCGCTATCTATTGCGCCACAATCGAGAGCGGCTACGCATTGACGCGACCCAGGCGGAAGACATACCGGGTGAATTTGCCGACCTGATCCGCGGCACCCACGAAAAGTACGGTCAGCGCGTGGTGGTGCTGGTCGACGAGTACGACAAGCCCATTCTCGACAACCTGCTCGAGCCCGAACGGGCCCGCGAGCTGCGCGAGGGATTGAAGAACCTCTACAGCGTGCTCAAGGATGCCGACCCGCACCTGG
>NZ_JABFTW010000069.1:0-459 GCF_021404355.1 Halomonas sp. MCCC 1A11062 | reverse complement strand
GTACGTCCGCCGCCTCGTCATTCCCGAGAAGTCCATCGTGCTCGATCTGAGTGGGGTGAACAGCTTTGCACCGCAAGCCGTTTCACTCTTCTACGCCATCGACGCACGTTGCGGTGAACTGGGCGTGGACTGGGCGGTCGTCGCCAGCGGCGCCGTGCTGGCCGAACTCGACGACGACGACGCCGGTGTGCCGCTGACGGCATCGGTACCCGACGCTCTGCATCACTTCGCCGAGGGCACCATGGCCCGCCGGCGACTCCTGCCCCTGCTCGTCAAGAGCGCCTGACCAGAAAGGCCAACCCGCCATGCTGATCGACATCCGTTGGCTGAGCGTCCTGCTGCACCGCCGGCACCGTCTCTCACAACTGCAGTTGACCGCACGCTGAGACCGGGCCCCCGGGCCCTCCGGCAACATCGTCGACACGCCCGTGACAGGGCGGAGACGGGACCGTTACCCGC
>NZ_JABFTW010000068.1:0-462 GCF_021404355.1 Halomonas sp. MCCC 1A11062 | reverse complement strand
ACTATCTCGATAGCTTGAATGGTATCCAAGCCCCTCCCCAATCGGAGTGAGGCTGCACGAACAAGGAAAGGCGACGAGACATGGCAGTGATCGGTATCGACGTCAGTAAGCAGAAGCTCGACTGCGCCTGGCTACGCGATGAGGCGACTGGAAAGGTCAAGACGCGTGTATTCGGCAATCGGCGGCAGGACTTTCCACACCTGCTGGAATGGCTTGAGCACCAAACCGGTGAGCCATTGGACCAGTTGCACGTTGTGATGGAAGCCACCGGCATCTATCACGAAACGCTCGCCTATTGGCTGCATGCTGCCGGCATCCAGGTTTATGTCCTCAACCCCGCCCAGGTGCGTGACTTCTCCCGTAGCCTGGGAGTACGCGGCAAAACAGATAAGAAGGACAGTGTGGTGCTGGCACGCTATGGCGCGACGCAACGACCTGATGCGTGGCAGCCGGAGCCTGAGG
>NZ_JABFTW010000006.1:0-255699 GCF_021404355.1 Halomonas sp. MCCC 1A11062 | reverse complement strand
AGCACTTCCAGAAGCTGGAACTGGTCGTCAGCAACGTCAAGTTCCAGGACGGGGAGCAAGTGGTTGATCAATCAGACAGGAATGCGGCCTGATCGCCATCCACCAGATTTGACGATAACTCAGCCGCCGGTCCGGCCGGCATCACCGCAACAAGCATCACAACACCACCATCCTCGTACCAGGACGTTTCAATGGGAGAGCGTAACGTGGACAACACTTCTCGCGATGAACGCTACAAGGAGGCCAAGACCTCCGAAGGCGTGCCGGCTCCGGAAGGACCAGCCAACCTGATCGACACCGACTACGTCATCGGCCAGGACAATATTTCCGCATCACCGATGGGTATCGATGTGGACCTGCATGGCAAAGTCTTCGCCGTTTCGTCCATCGTGGTGATGTTCTTTGTGATCATCACCCTGGCATTGCAGGACCAGGTCGCACCGATCTTCTCTGCTACCTTCGACTTTCTTACCGGAAACCTGGCCTGGTTTTTCCTGCTGGCCGCCAACATCTTCGCGCTTCTGTCGATCGTGCTGATCTTCACGCCGCTAGGCAAAGTGCGTCTTGGTGGGCAGGAGGCAAAACCTGACTTCAGCTATGCCGGCTGGTTCGCCATGCTGTTCGCCGCCGGCATGGGCATCGGCCTGATGTACTTCGGTGTGTCGGAGCCCATCTCACACTACCAGACCGCGCTGGGCGGCATCGCCACCGAGGACGGCATACGTACCGACTGGGCTCCGCTGGGCGGTGCCGAGGGCGACGAGTCCGGCGCCATCACGCTGGGCATGGCGGCGACCATTTTCCATTGGGGCCTGCACCCTTGGGGGATCTATGCCGTGGTCGCGCTGGCATTGGCACTGTTCTCCTTCAACAAGGGCCTGCCCTTGACCATGCGTTCGATCTTCTACCCCATCCTGGGTGAGCGCGTGTGGGGCTGGCCCGGGCATGTCATCGATATCCTGGCGGTCTTCGCCACGCTGTTCGGCCTTGCCACGTCACTCGGTCTGGGGGCGCAGCAAGCCACCAGTGGCATGAACGACCTGTTCGGCGTACCCGATACCAACACCACCATGGTGCTGCTGATCGCCGCCATCACCCTAGTGGCCATTGGCTCGATCACCCTGGGTGTGGAAAAAGGCGTGCAGCGTCTGTCTCAGCTCAACATGGGCTTGGCATTCCTGTTGCTGGCCTTCGTGATCCTGGTGGGCCCGACACTGATGATCATGACCGGCTTTTTCCAGAACCTGATCGGCTACCTTACCTATCTCCCCGGCCTCTCGAATCCTTTCGGCCGTGAAGATGCCAACTTCAGCCAAGGCTGGACCGCCTTCTACTGGGCGTGGTGGATCTCCTGGTCGCCCTTCGTCGGCATGTTCATCGCCCGTGTATCGCGTGGCCGCACCGTGCGCGAGTTCCTGATCGCCGTTCTGCTGGTACCTTCGCTGGTATCGGTGCTGTGGATGACTTCCTTCGGCAGCGCCGGCATCCAGCAGTTGCTCGCCGGGACCTTCGAGGGCACGGCCTCCGATGAGCTATTCATCATGCTGGGCAACCTGCCCCTGACCCAGATCACCTCCTTCGTGGCCATCGTGCTGGTAGTGGTGTTCTTCATCACTTCTTCCGACTCCGGCTCGCTGGTGATCGACTCCATCACCGCCGGTGGCAAGGTGGATGCGCCCAAGCCGCAGCGCATTTTCTGGGCCATCATCGAGGGCGCCATTGCCATCGCCCTGCTGGTTGGCGGCGGCCTGGCCGCGCTTCAGGCGGCCGTCATCTCCACCGGTCTGCCCTTCACACTGGTGCTGCTGGCCGGCTGCTACGCCATCGTCAAGGGGCTGATGAGCGAGCCACGCGGCTGATCATCGGCAAGGATCCCTGCCAGAGCGGCCACGGAAGGCCGCCCGGCCCCGGGTATCGCATCTCGATGACACCGGCGAGACGCTCTCCCGGCCGAGCAGTGAGATACCGCGGCAAGCAATTGGCTCGAGAAAAATCCCATTAGTCAAGTGGTTCATGTGCCATACGGCCACTAGTAACCCGCCACCGCTTCGGGCATATTTCGAATAGATCATTACAACTATGCCGAAGGAGCCGTTCTACGCCCATGATGGCACCCGAAGACGCCTTTCGTCTGCTCGCCGATGGCTTGGGCAAGGCCGGCACTCCCCTGGCGTTCGACCATCTTGTCGAACGGCTCTCCTCCATTTTCGATGGGGAGCATGTGCTTATCGGCAAGCTGCTTTCCGATGACGCCACCATCCGCACCGTTGCTTTCTGGTCGCATGGCGCGCTCCAGCCCGCTGCCGTCTACACGCTGGCTGGCACGCCCTGCGAGCATGTGCTGAACGACGAGGTGTGCGAGTTCACCGAGGGCGTCTGTCAACGCTTTCCGGACGATGCCATGCTGCTGGAGCTGGGGGTCGAGAGCTACGTGGGCGTTCCGCTACGCGCCCCCCAAGGCCACCTCGTCGGCCTGTTGGCCGTACTTTCGAGCCGGCCGCTCGACCTTGCCGCCTATGGTGCGGAGGTACTGCGTATTGCCGCGGCCCAGGCAGGCGCCGAGATGGCACGCCGATCCGAAGAGGAAAAGCGGCGCAGCAGCGATTACCGCATCCAGCAGCTCATCTATTGGGACAGCGTGACGGGGCTGCCCAACCGGCGCTGCCTGATGGAGCGGCTGGAAGAGGCCTGCGAGCAGGCCCGGCTGCACGACACCTGCCTGGGCCTGCTCTATCTCGACCTGCAGCGTTTTCGTCAGATCAACGACACCCAAGGGCACGAGCTGGGCGATCAGGTTCTCGCCGAGATCGCCACTCGCTTCAGCGCTCAGGCGGACACGGGTGAGTTCCTTGCCCGCCTGGGCGGGGACGAGTTCATGGTGCTGCTCACCGACACCCGGCCGGCCGCCATGGCGCACGCCATCGAGCGCTACCGCAACAGCCTGCTGGCGCCGATTCAACTCTCGGAGCGCAGTTTCTCGATCTCCACGAGTGTCGGCGCCGCACTGTTCCCACGCGATGCCGACAATGCTCAATCGCTGTTCCAGCACGCCAGCATTGCGCTCAACCATGCCAAGCGCGACAGCAGCCGCACGCGTTTCTTCACTGCCACCATGGCCGATGAGCTGCAGCAGCATGAGATACTGCAGCTACGTTTCAGCGACGCCCTGGCCAAAGGCAAGCTGTCGCTGGCCTTTCAGCCTCAGTTCAGCCTCAAGAGCGGCAAGCTGATCGGCGCCGAAGCCCTGTGCCGCTGGCACGATGAGATCCTCGGCCAGGTCAGCCCCGGCATCTTCATCCCCTTGGCGGAGGAGCAGGGCCTCATCCGGCCACTGGGCGAATGGGTGCTGGAAGCCGCCTGTCAGCAGATCGCAGCCTGGGAGCGACAAGGCAAACCGTTTCCGGGCCGGCTCAGCGTCAACGTATCCGCCCAGCAGATGGATGACCCACGTCTTGCCGAGCATATCCAGCGCATCGCCACCCGGGTCTCCCCCGGCAAGCTGGGGCTGGAGCTGACCGAAAGCGGCCTGATGCGTAACCCCGAGCAGACCGTGCGCATCACTCGAGCCCTGTGCAAGGCCGGTTTCAGTCTGGCCATCGACGACTTTGGTACCGGTTACTCCTCTCTCACTTACCTCAAGCGCTTTGCCGCCGACACCCTCAAGATCGACATGTCCTTCGTCCAGGACATGCTCAAGAGCAGCCACGATCACGCCATCGTTTCCACCATCATCGCCATGGCCCAGACCCTGGGCATGCAAACCGTGGCCGAAGGGGTCGAGGAAGCCGAACAGGCCGAGGCACTGCGAGCCCTTGGCTGCACCGGCGTGCAGGGCTTCCATTTCGGCCGTCCCGTGGATGGCAACACCTTCGCCGAGCTGTGGCTGTAGGCGAATCCCGCCAAGCGCTGCAGGCTTAGTCTCAGGTCCAGAGCTTGCCTACCGGCGTCGCGGCATCGTAATGCTTGGCTACCTGCGCCTGGAACAGCTCGGCCGTGGCCAAGGCATCGACCAGGGCATGGTGGCCCTGGTAATCCGGTAACCCATAGCGCCTCCGACTGTCTCCCAAACGTATCGAAACCGGCGGCCGCCGCATCCATCGCTGCAGCCGAGCCCACAGCGAGAGCCGGTGCAGCCGCGCTTCCAGTGACATGGTATCGATCATCGGAAACCGCGCCCCTTCCCCCAACCGCGCCTTGATCGCGTCGGCGAGAAAAGGCCGCTCGATATGGCGGAAGTGCACGACGACGATACGCCCGGCCAAGGCCTCGAGGAGTTCGGGAAGGATGTCGCCGAAATCGGGGGCTTCGGCCACTTCGGAATGCGTGATGCGGTGCAGGGTGATGGAAGCATCGGAGAGCGCACGGCTGGGGCGCACGACCCAGTAACGCCGCAGTGCCAGCGGTATGCGCGACAGGCTGAAGGGCACCAGACCGATGCTCACGATGGCGTGACGCTGAACGTCGAGCCCGGTGGTTTCCAGGTCCAGAGCGACCAGCGGTACCTCGCCGATCGGCGTCTCAGGCGCGGGACAACCGGCGGCGAAGAAGGCTTTCAGCAGCGGATCGTGGGCTGCGTCGGCGCGCTGTTGCAGGTAGGCGGGCCACTCCTGCACCTGTGAGCGCGATGCCAGGCGATGGGACAGCATGCTTCAACGATCCCGGCCGGTGGGTCCCGGTATCGGGTAACGATACTTGAGGAACTTCTGGGCACGGCTGAGTACCTGAAACGCATCCTTGAGATGGTGGCGCTCGCTGTCGGCGACGTTTTCCGGCTCGATGTTGTTGTCCGGCTCGTGCTCCTGCTGAAGATCGATGACCTGATGGCGAATCCGCACCATGGAGAGCAACTCCATGGCATGACGCAGCTTGGCATCGACGCCCGGCGCCAACAGCTGCGTGGCGGCGATGGCATCCAGCCGCTCGAAGCTGTTCTGAGCCCGTGAGCCACAGGCCAGAGCGTGCACGCGTATCAGATCGACCAGCGGCGCCGTGCCCCGGCGCTTGAGGTTGATGGAGTTGTTGTGCTTGCCATCCTTCTCCATCACGAAGGTACGAAAGAAGCCCAGCGGCGGCGTACGGTTCCGCGCATTGCGTGCCACTGCGGCCAGAAACCGGGGGCTGCGCGGTGCCTTATCGGCGATGAGGTCCTGCAGCTGCTCGATGTAGGCTTCCTCGCCGTAGGCGCTGTCCAGGTCGAAGAAGATCGAACAGTGCAGCAGGCGCTCCGGGGTGGGCGAGTCGATCCACTCGCTGAAGTAGCGCTTCCACACCTTGAGTGGCTGTCGCCACCTGGGGTTGGTGGCCATGACCTCGCCCTTGCAGTAGGTGTAGCCGCAAGCCGCTAGCCCATCGCTGACGAACTTCGCCAGGTTGGCGAAATAGTCGTCATGCCGGGCCGGATCGAAGTCGTCGGCCAGGATCAAGGCATTGTCCTGATCGGTAACGACGGTCTGCTCGTTGCGTGCCATGGAACCGTTGACCATGAAGCAGTACGCCACGGGCGGTGGACCCAGCGACGCTTCTCCCAGCTCCAGCAGCCGCCGCACGAAGCTGCGCCCGATGGTGGAGAGCGCCGTTCCCACCATCTGCGAGTTTGCCCCCTCTTCCACCATGCGTACGAAGGCGACGCGCACGTCCGGGGCCAGCCGCGCCAGCCCTTCGACGCTGGACTGATGAAAGATGTTACTCACCAGGTAGAGGCTGCTGTGGGTCTCGTAGCGGATGATGTCGGAGAGATGGACGATGCCCATCGGCCGCCGACGATAGAGCACCGGCAGGTGATGGATATTGTTGCGCAGCATGCACAGCATTGCTTCATGCACGGACTCGTCGGACTGAATCGTGATCACTCTGCCCCCCGTCAGCTCCCCCACCGGGGTGTCGGGCGGCAGACCCTCGGCCACGATGCGCGTACGAAAGTCGCTGTCGGTGAGGATGCCCCGCAGCCGCCAGGGGCGGTCCTGGCTGTCGGTGAAGGTGTGACGAGGATCGTGATCGTCGCCGGGTTCATCGAGGATCAGCGCCGACGATGCCTGAGCCTCGGTGATCTGGCGCGCCGCTTCCTGCACCGTGGCACTGGCCTCGACCATCACCGGGTAGCGGGTGAGCAGCTTGCGCACCCGGGTGATCATCATGTCGTTGGCCTTCTTGTGCTGCTCCACCGCTGCTTCCAGCCGCGGGCGCTCCAGCTCGACGAAGTCGGAGAAGTGCTCGTCGGCCTCGCACAGGCGCACGAAGAGAGCCTCGGGAATGAAGTAGATCAGGGTGTCTTCCAAGGCGCGGGCAGGGAAACGCACCCGGTGATTCCTCAGCAGACTGAAGTGGCCGAAAATGTCCCCTTCACCCAGGCGATTGTAGAGATCGCCCGTACGGCGCCGCACTTCCACGGCTCCGCTGCGAATGTAGCAGAGTTCATGCAGCTCCTGATCGAACTGCAGAATGTCGGACCCCGCCTGGAAGTAGCCCACCTCGACCTGCCCGGCCACCTCGTCGAGCAGCTCATCGTCCAGGGCTTCGAAAGGCGGGAAGCGTCCCATGTGCTGGCGTATCTCGAGTACTTCCGCATCCATGTCGCATCGGGCTCCCTATGGCGGTAACGACGTGCCTCGACAGAGTAAAGGGGGGCGAATGCCAAACACAAGAAAGGCCGCTCGAAGCGGCCTTTCCAGTCAGCTTGGCTGGCGACGTCGTTTACGACTGCTCGGCCATCTGCTGCACGCGCTGCATCAGCTCCGGATCCTGCTGGATGGCATGGCCGATGGCATTGAAGGTATCCACGTCGAGACCGTTCTCCTCGACCACCTCGACCATACGGTCATTGGCTTCCATGCGCACTTCCTGCTGGGCCTGCTCGTCTTCGGCCGCATGCAGACGCTCGGTGTACTCCTGTGAAATCACGGCGATTTCCTGGGAGGCATCGGCAAACTGCTGAAGCTGATCATCGGAGAAGTCCTGAGCGGGTGCCTGCGCTTGCGGCTGGGCTGCCGGGTCCTGGGCGGGATCTTGCTGAGCGTGCGCCTGTGCGGTCATCAGCCCGGCAGTGAGCAGGGCGGCCGAGAACAGTGCAGTCATCCGTTGCATGAATACCTCCAAGGGGTGTTGCGGTGAATGTAGGGAGTCTGACGAGCGCAAGCGCTCGGAGTTCAGTTTTTAATGTTACGGAATGTAATTTTTTGGTCTTTTCACTGCGCGGCCTGAAACCGTGTGGAAAAAGTTAACCTGCTAGCTTTCGTCACCAGCGGCAACCAAGTATCGTCGACAGCTTCACGACAGCACTTCAAGGACGCTCCTGCGATGCCAAGCACCGCCACTTCACGCTTCGATGCCGCGTTGCTGGCCAGCATGCCAATTCTCTTCGTCGCCCTGTGGAGTACCGGCTTCATCGGCGCCAAGTTCGGCCTGCCCCATGCCGAACCCTTCACTTTCCTGTTCATTCGCTTCGTGCTGACCCTGACCCTGCTGATTCCCTTGGTCAAGCTGATGGGCAGCGCCTGGCCCCAAGGCTGGCGGCTCAAGGGTCATATCGCCGTCTCGGGGCTGCTGGTGCACGGGGCCTATCTGGGCGGCGTCTTTTACGGCATCTACCTGGGCATGCCGGCGGGGCTCACGGCCCTATTGGTCGGCCTGCAGCCGCTGTTGACCGCTACCCTCGCCGGGCCGATGCTGGGCGAGCGCATCGCTGCCACCCAGTGGCTGGGGCTGGCGCTGGGCCTGATCGGCATCACCCTGGTGCTGGGCAGCAAGCTCGACCCGGGAGCCGAGTTGTTCCAGGGCTTCGGCCTCGGCGCTCTGGCCTGTGTGCTCGTCGCCCTGGCCGGCATTACCCTGGGCACCCTTTATCAAAAGCGCTTCTGCACCGGCATGCCGCTGCTCTCGGGCACGGTGGTGCAGTACCTCTCCTCCGGCGCCCTGCTCGGCCTCGGCGCCCTGCTGCTGGAGGAGCGGCACGTCGAATGGACGCTCACCTTCGTACTGACCCTGGGCTGGCTGGTGCTGGTGCTGTCGATTGCCGCCATTCTGCTGCTGATGGCGCTCATCCGGCGCGGAGAAGCCTCCCGCGTGGCCAGCCTGTTCTACCTGGTGCCCCCCGTCACGGCACTACAGGCCTGGTGGCTGTTCGACGAGCGCCTGCCACTGGCGGCACTGGCAGGCATGGCCGTAACCATCGTCGGAGTCGTGCTGGCAGCTCGCGGCCAGAGGCGGCGATAGAGAGGCAATAGAAAGAAGTGGCTGCGTCAGTTGGCGGCCAGTTGCTCGAGATAGCGCGGCCCGCCAAGGTTGCGCATCTGCTGGCGAATCCACTGGCTGCGACGCTCCACGTGAGGGCCAGGCCGGGCAGCATCCCAGGCCCTCGGATTGGGCAGGATCGCTGCCAAACGGCTGGCCTGCACTTCATTGATGCGATCCGCAGAGACGCCGAAATAGCGCTGTCCGGCTGCTTCCAGGCCGAATACGCCGTTATCCCACTCGGCAATGTTGAGATAGACCTCGAGAATGCGCTGTTTGGGCCACAGCGCCTCGATCAGCACGGTGAACCAGGCTTCGAACCCCTTGCGCAACCAACTGCGCCCCGTCCACAGGAACAGGTTCTTGGCCGTCTGCTGGCTGATGGTACTGGCACCGCGCAAACGCCCGCCGTTGCGGCTCGCCTCCCAGGCGCGGCGCATCTCGTCGACATCGAAACCGCGATGGATCGGGAAGCGCTGGTCCTCGGCGGCGATCACCGCCAGCTTGGCATGATCGGAGAGCTCACCCCATGGCCGCCACTGATGCTGAATGGTCAGCGACTCCCCCGCCATCCAGGACTGCACCTTGCGCTCCAGCATCACCATGGAGCCGTATACGGGTACATGGCGCAGCAGCATGACCGCAAGGATCGACAAGATGACGAAGGCGGCCCCGGCAAGGGCCGCCCAACGCAGCACGCGGCGTAGCAGGACACCGATCATGCAGTGCCCTGTGCAGGGGGAGAGTCAGCGCTTGGAGAGATGCTCCGCATGGTAACGCAGGTGCTCCTCGATGAAGCTGGCAATGAAGAAGTAGCTGTGATCATACCCCGGCTGACGGCGCAACGTCAGGGGGTGATCGTGCTCTTCGCATACGGCCTCGAGCCGCTCGGGCTTGAGCTGCTCCTCGAGAAACTGGTCCGCCTCGCCCTGATCGATGAACAAGTGCTGTGTCGACGCGCCCTTGGCCACCAGCTCGCAGGCGTCATACTGGGTCCAGGCGCCGGGATCGTCGCCCAGGTAGCCGCGGAACGCCTTGCGTCCCCAGGGGCACTGGGTGGGATTGACGATGGGCGAGAAGGCCGACACCGAGCGATAGTGGCCGGGTCGGCGCAGCGCCAGGATCAGCGCACCGTGCCCACCCATGGAGTGCCCGCTGATCGACTCCCGGCCGTTGAGCGGGAAGTGCTGGCGCACCACCGAGGGCAGCTCCTCAGCCACGTAGTCGTACATCCGATAGTGCTTCTTCCACGGCTCCTGGGTAGCGTTGACGTAGAAGCCCGCCCCCGAACCGAAGTCGTAGCTGTCGTGCTCGCCGGGCAGATCGGTACCACGCGGGCTGGTGTCGGGGCAGATGATGGCGATACCGAGCTCGGCGGCCACTCGGTGCGCCCCGGCCTTCTGCATGAAGTTCTCGTCCGTACAGGTCAGCCCCGATAGCCACCACAGCAGCGGCACACGCTCGGTCTCGGCCTGCGGCGGCAGGTAGATGGCGAACTCCATCTCGCAGTCCAGCGCCCGCGAGCGATGCCGGTAGCGCTTGTGCCAGCCACCGAAGCTCTTGTTGCTCGAGATAGGTTCGAGGTTCTCGGTCATGGTCATCGTTCGGTCTCCTTGCGGTCGCTACCCAAGGATAGCGACCGGAACGGCAATTTGTAGGCAGCTCCCTGTGCGCAGCCGCCGTCACGCCTCATATCGCGAGGCGCCGGGCGCCTATTAAAAGTGAAGCACCGTACGAATGCTCTTGCCCGCGTGCAGCAGCTCAAATGCCTCGTTGATCTGCTCGAACGGCATGTCGTGGGTGATGAACTCGTCGATCTTGATCTCGCCGTCCATGTAGCGCTGCACGTAGCCGGGCAGCTCGCTGCGCCCTTTCACCCCGCCGAACGCCGAGCCGCGCCACACCCGGCCCGTGACCAGCTGGAACGGCCGCGTGGAGATCTCCTCGCCGGCCCCGGCCACGCCGATGATCACCGACTCGCCCCAGCCCTTGTGGCAGCACTCCAGCGCCGAGCGCATCACGTTGACGTTGCCGATGCACTCGAAGGAGTAGTCGACCCCGCCGTCGGTCATGTCGACGATCACCTGCTGGATCGGCGCCGAGTGCTCCTTGGGATTGACGAAGTCGGTGGCACCGAACTGGCGCGCCAGCTCGAACTTGTCCGGGTTGACGTCGATGGCGATGATGCGGCTGGCCTTGGCCATCTGCGCGCCCTGGATTACCGCCAGGCCGATGGCGCCGAGGCCGAACACCGCCACGGTGGCACCCGGCTCCACCTTGGCGGTGTTGAGCACCGCACCGATGCCGGTGGTCACGCCGCAGCCGAGCAGGCAGATCTTGTCCAGCGGCGCCTCCTTGGAGACCTTGGCCAGGGAGACCTCGGGCAGCACGGTGTATTCGCTGAAGGTGGAGCAACCCATGTAGTGGTGCAGCATCTTGCCGTCCAGCGAGAAGCGCGAGCTGCCGTCGGGCATCAGTCCCTGGCCTTGGGTGGCGCGCACCGCCTGACACAGGTTGGTCTTGCCCGAGCGGCAGAACTTGCACTTGCCGCACTCGGCGGTATAGAGCGGGATGACGTGATCGCCGGGCTCGAGGCTGGTCACCCCTTCGCCCACCGCCTCGACGATGCCGGCGCCCTCGTGGCCCAGCACCGAGGGAAACAGACCCTCGGGGTCAGCGCCGGAGAGCGTGAAGGCGTCGGTGTGGCACACGCTGGTCGCGGCGATACGCACCAGCACCTCACCCGCCTTGGGATCCTGTACGTCGATTTCGGTGAGCTCGAGGGGCTTGCCCGCTTCCAGCGCAACGGCGGCACGCGACTTCATACCTTTCTCCTGATGGTTTGGCGATCCAGTGTGTAACGATTCCTATCAGTCTAGGTGCGCTAGGCGCTATGATGATACTGAAACAGCGACACAACATTATTCCTGCTGTGCAATAATCACGGTGCGCTCATGGCTCATTGGGACGGTATCGAAGCCTTCGTGGAAGTGGTCAAGCTGGGCACTTTTGCCGCCGCAGCACGCCAGTTGCACGTTTCCAATTCGCATATCAGCCGCCAGGTGGCCCAGCTCGAACAGGAGCTGGGGCTGCCGCTGCTCTATCGCACCACGCGGCAGATCCACCTCACCGATGCCGGGGAGCGCTATTACGCCCGCTGCCGTGAACTCCTGGACGGCTTCCGTGAAGCCGAAGCCGCCCTGCAGAGCCTGCAGGAAAAGCCTCATGGCATCCTTCAGCTCAGCTGTGCCACCGCGTTCGGCGAGCGCTTCATCGCCCCTCTGGTCAATGACTTCCTCAAGCTGCATCCACAGCTGGAGATGCGCCTGCACCTCACCAACCGTCAGGTGGACGTCATCGACGAAGGTTACGACGTGGTCATTCGCATGGGCACCCTGCAGGACTCCACGCTGGTGGCCCGCCGGCTTTGCGAGCGGCGCGAATATGTCGTCGCCTCGCCCGACTACTTCCAGCGCGTGTCGCAGCCTCATTCGATAGCGGAACTGATACATCATCGCTGTCTGATCGGCACCCGGGACCAGTGGCGCTTCGATGTCGACGGCCTGCATCGTGAGGTGCGCGTGAGCGGCCCCTGGCAGGCCAATTCGGGACCGGCGCTGCTCGATGCTGCCCTCAAGGGACTGGGGTTGGCGCAACTGCCCGATTACTACGTCATGCCCTATCTCGCCAGCGGTGAGCTGGTCGAAGTGCTGTCACGCTTTCAATGCCGCGACGCCGGGGTATGGGCGGTCATGCCGCGCCATCGCCAGCACGCCGCCAAGGTACGCCAGTTCATCGACTTCCTGGTCGAGCACCTGCCTCAACGGCTGGAGCAGGCCTGCGCCACGGAAGCGCAATAAAAAGGCGCCCTTATAGGGCGCCAGGAAGAGGTCCTGCCAACGGCTTTCACTTGAAGTTTTTGCGGTACATCTTCATCGCCTCACCGACGATACCACTGCGGAAGCTGAGCACACAGATCACGAAAATGACGCCGAGAATCGGGCCGACCCAGTTGCCCAGCGGCGACTGCGCCAGCATGTGCTGCAGGCTCACCACCAGCCCCGCGCCCACCACCGGACCGAACAGAGTACCGACGCCCCCCAGCAGGGTCATCAGGATCACCTCGCCGGACATGTGCCAATGGGCGTCGGTCAGCGACGCCAACTGGAACACCACGGTCTTGGTGGAGCCGGCCAGGCCGGCCAGACCTGCGGAAAGGATGAAGGCGACCAGCTTGTAGGCATCCACGTTGTAGCCCAGCGACACCGCACGCGGTTCGTTCTCACGGATGGCCTTGAGCACCTGGCCGAAGGGCGAATGCACCGCACGCTGGACCAGCGCGAAGCCGAACAGGAAGATGGCAAAGACGAAGTAGTACATAGCCAGATTGCTGCGCAGGCTGATGACGCCGAACAGATGGCCGCGCGGCACGCCGTGCAGGCCATCCTCACCGCCGGTGAAGGGCGCCTGGATGTAGAAGAAGAACATCAGCTGCGCCAGCGCCAGGGTCACCATGGCGAAATAGATGCCCTGGCGACGGATCGACAGCGCACCGAACGCGGCCCCCAGTACCAGGGCGGCAGCCGTACCGATGAGGATGCCAAGCTCAGGGGTCAGTGCCGGGTAGCTCGCCAGCAGATAGCCGGTGACGTAACCGCCGGTGGCCAGGAAGGCCGCATGCCCGAAGGAGAGCAGCCCGGCATAGCCCAACAGCAGGTTGAAGGCGCAGGCGAACAGCGCGAAGCACAGCACCTTCATCAAGAATACCGGGTAGGCGAAGAAGGGTGCCACCAGGCCGATCGCGATCAGTACCAGGTAGAAGGCATTGCGACGCAGGTTGGCGCGGCGCTCACGCTTCATGGAGGGCGTCATCGTTTGAGTCGTGGCCATGTCGTCATGCCTCCTTGCCGAACAGTCCGGCGGGTCTTAGCAGCAGCACCAGAATCATCACCAGGAAGATCACGGTGTTGGCCGCCTCGGGGTAGTACACCTTGGTCAGACCTTCTATCAGCCCCATGGCAAGCCCGGTGACGATGGCGCCCAGAATGGAGCCCATGCCACCGATGACCACCACGGCGAAGACCACGATCAGCAGGTTCGAACCCATGGTCGGCGACACTGGATAGAGCGGTGCGGCCAGTACCCCGGCGAAGGCCGCCAGCGCCACGCCGAAGCCATAGGTCAGCGTCACCAGCAGTGGCACGTTGACCCCGAAGGCCTGCATCAGTGCCGGGTTTTCGGTGCCCGCGCGCAGGTAGGCACCGAGGCGTGTGCGCTCGATGATGTACCAGGTAGCAAAGCAAACGACGAGAGCCGCCAGCAGTACCCAGGCGCGATACTTGGGCAGGAACATGAAACCGGTCTGATAACCGCCCTGCAGCGCCTCGGGGGTGGGGTAACGCGCCCCGGATACGCCGAAGAAGTTGACCAGCGTACCCTCGAAGATCAGTGCCAGGCCGAAGGTCAGCAGCAAGCCGTAGAGATGGTCCAGGTGGCCGATGCGACGCAGCAGCACGCGCTCGATCAGCATGCCCAGCAGGCCCACGAAAAGCGGTGCCAGCAGCAGCGCCGCCCAGTAATTGATGCCCAGGTAGCGCATGCCCAGCAGGGTGGCGAACGCCCCCAGCATGTACATGGCCCCATGGGCGAAGTTGACGATCTTCAGCAGGCCGAAGATCACCGCCAGCCCGAGGCTCAGCAGGGCGTAAAAGGCGCCGTTGATCAGACCCAACAGAAGCTGGCCCATGAACACCGCCAACGGCACGCCGAATATCATCGTCATGTCAGGTTCTCCTCGCCGTCAGAGGGGCGGCGACCGTGGTCGCCGCCGGTCTTACTCGCTTCAGTTCTGCACCAGCTTGCACTGGCTTTCGGAGAGCGGGCGGTAGGCCTCTTCGGCGGGAATGGTGGTGAGGATTTCGTAGAGATCCCACTCGTGGGTGGACTCTTCGGGCGACTTCACGCGCGCCAGGTACATGTCGTGAACCATGCGGCCATCCTCGCGCAGCCGGCCATTACGAGCGAAGAAGTCGTGGATCGGCTGACGCATCATGTGCTCGCGCACCGTCTGCGGATCGTCGCTGCCGGTCGCCTCGACTGCCTGCAGGTAGTGATAGGTGCTGGAATAGATGCCGGCCTGAACCATGGTCGGCATACGACCCACGCGCTCGTAGTAACGCTCGGCCCACTCACGTGCCTCGTCGTCCATGTTCCAGTACCAGCCGGTGGTCAACAGCAGCCCCTGGGTGGCGTCGAGCCCCATGGCATGCACGTCGTTGAGGAACACCAGCAGACCGGCCAGCTGCTGCCCGGCCTCCACCACGCCGAACTGGCTGGCGGTGTTGATGGCATTGACGGTATCGGCGCCGGCATTGGCCAGACCGATGATCTTGGCGCCGGAGCCCTGGGCCTGGAGGATGTAGGAGGAGAAGTCGTCGGTGGGGAACGGGTGACGCACGCCGCCGACGATCTGACCGCCGTTCTCTTCCACCACGCGAGTCACGTCGCCCTCCAGGGCGTGGCCGAAGGCGTAGTCGGCGGTGAGCATGAACCAGGTGTCGCCGCCCTGCTGCACCACCGCCTGGGCGGTACCGTTGGCCAGCGGATAGGTGTCGTAGACCCAGTGGATGTGATTGGGCGTGCAGTGCTCGTTGGTGATGCTGGAGGCAGCCGAAGCGGAGACGATGCCGAAGCCGTCGTTCTCTTCCAGCACACGGGTGACGGCAATGGTCACCGAGGAGGCCACCAGGCCGGCCACCATATCGACGTTGCGGGTATCGATCCATTCACGCACGGTGTTGGCGCCGACGTCGGCGCTGTTGCGGTCGTCGGCGCTGAACACCTGGATGGGTGCTCCGTTGACGCTGCCACCGAAGTCCTCGACCGCCATGCGCAGGGCTTCGAGGCCGCCGGGTCCGGCCAGGTCACGATAGGTGCCGGACATGTCCGCCAGGTAGCCGATGCGAATCTCGCCGTCGCTGATCTCGGCCTGAGCGGCAGTCGCCATGGCGGCGGTGATGGCAAGAGCAACGCTGCTGGCGAGAGTCTTCTTGATGAAGGTCATTATTGTCTCCATAGCCCGGTTGGGCGGCTTGTTGTTGTGATGCATCGTTGTGACACGTACTGCAGATGAGTCGCGCTTCGTCGTGATAACGAAAGTTGGTTACACCCCCAGCAGGGAGTTGAGGTGATCGCGCTTGGAGGGCAGCTGTGCCGCACTGATCTCCTCGATGATGCGCCCGTGCTCCATGACATAGTGGCGGTCGGCCAGCGGCGCGGCGAAGCGGAAATTCTGCTCCACCAGCACGATGGTCATGCCACGGTCGCGCAGCTTGACCAGTACCTCGGCCAGCTTCTGCACGATGACCGGCGCCAGCCCCTCGGTGATCTCGTCGAGCAGCAGCATGCGCGCGCCGGTGCGCAGGATGCGCGCCATGGCCAGCATCTGCTGCTCCCCGCCCGAAAGCCGAGTGCCCTGACTGCGGCGGCGCTCGTAAAGGTTGGGAAACATCTCGTAGATTTCGTCGATCGACATGCCACCCGAACGCACGGTGGGCGGCAGCAGCAGATTCTCTTCCACGTCGAGGCTGGCAAAAATGCCGCGCTCCTCGGGGCAGTAGCCGATACCCAGGCGCGGAATGCGATGCGCCTTCATGCTGACCGTCTCGGTGCCGTTGATCATGATCGAACCGGTACGCCGGCCCACCATGCTCATGATCGCCTTGAGCGTGGTGCTGCGCCCTGCACCGTTGCGGCCCAGCAGGGTCACCAGCTCACCGCGACGCACCTCCATGTCGACCCCATGAAGAATGTGGGACTCGCCATAGAAGGCATGCAGATCGCGGATGCGCAGCATCTCGGCGCCATCGTGATCGTTGTATTCGCTGCGTGAAGGCTGTTCGACGACCTGATTCATGCGCTGGCCTCCTCTGCCGCAGCCTCGCTACCCATGTAGGCCTCGCGCACCCGTGGGTCGGCGGAAACCGTCTGGTAATCCCCTTCCGCCAGCACGGCGCCGCGAGCCAATACGGTGATGCGGTCGCAAAGCCGGCTCACCACACTGAGGTTGTGCTCCACCATCAGCACCGTACGGCCCTGCGCCACGCGGCGGATCAGCGCGACGATACGGTCGACGTCCTCTGCCCCCATGCCCTGGGTCGGCTCGTCGAGCAGCATCAGCGTCGGATTCATGGCCAGGGTCGTGGCCACCTCGAGCGCGCGCTTGCGCCCGTAGGGCATCTCCACCGTCAGCACGTCGGCGTACTCACGCAGACCAACCTCATCGAGCAGCTCGATGGCGCGGTCGTTGAGGTAGTCGAGCGTGCGCTCCGACTTCCAGAAATGGAAGGAGGTGCCGATGGGGCGCTGCAGCGCCACGCGCACGTTCTCCAGCGCCGTCATGTGGGCGAACACCGCCGAGATCTGGAAGGAACGCACCATCCCCATGCGGGCGATCTCGTTGGCCTTCATGCCGGTGATCGGCTTGTCGCGGTAGAGAATCTCGCCACGGGTCGGTGGCAGGAACTTGGTGAGGAGATTGAAGACGGTCGTCTTGCCGGCACCGTTGGGACCGATCAAGGCGTGGATATGCCCCTCCCGGACCTGCAGGTTGACATCGTCCACGGCGGTGAAGCCGCGGAACTGCTTGGTCAACCCGCGAGTTTCCAGTATGAACTCCTGGGTCATGTGACGTCCTCTCTGGATCGCCCACGCGATCCATGCTGATTTGTTGTCGTTGTCGTGAAGGCTGCGGCCGGCGCTTGGCCCAACCTGGGACTTCTAACCTTTACGTTAACGTAAGCTAGAGGAGACACAACCGCGGAGCAACCGTTCATGGGTCAAACTCGACCAATGGCGTATATCAAAGCAGGCTTTGTTAGTTTGCAAACAAAAACGCGATGCCACAGGGGCATCGCGTCATGTTCTTCACCATTACAGCCAAGGGGCTGTTCTGGCGACCTCTTTCAGCACTCGATGGCGTTCACGGCCAGGCCGCCGCGGGACGTTTCCTTGTACTTGTCCTGCATGTCGCGCCCGGTATCGCGCATGGTGCGGATCGCCTTGTCGAGTGAAATGAAATGCTCGCCGTCCCCACGCAGCGACATCTGGGCGGCATTGATCGCCTTGACCGAAGCGATGGCGTTGCGCTCGATGCAGGGTACCTGTACCAGGCCGCCCACCGGGTCGCAGGTCAGCCCGAGGTTGTGCTCCAGGCCAATCTCGGCGGCATTCTCCACCTGTGCCACGCTGCCGCCCATCACCTCGGCCAGCCCGGCGGCAGCCATGGCGCAGGCCGAGCCGACCTCACCCTGACAGCCCACCTCGGCGCCGGAGATGGAAGCGTTCTTCTTGCACAGGATGCCCACCGCCCCGGCGGCCAGCAGGAAATCGACAACGTCGCGCTCACAGGCACCGGGCTGGAACTTCATGTAGTAATGCAGCACGGCCGGAATGATGCCTGCCGCCCCATTGGTGGGAGCCGTGACCATACGCCCGCCCGCAGCGTTCTCTTCGTTCACCGCCAGGGCGAAGACGTTGACCCAGTCCATGGCGCCGAAGGTCGAAGCAATCAAGCTCCGGTCGTCGCTCGTCGCCAGCAGACGGCGATGCAGCGCAGCGGCACGGCGCTTGACGTTGAGCCCGCCGGGAAGGACGCCTTCCTGCTGCAAGCCTCTGTCGACACAGGCTTGCATGGCCTGCCAGATCTGCCACAGGCCGTCGCGAATCTCGGCTTCGCTGCGCCAGGCCTTCTCGTTCTCCAGCATCAGCTCGCTGATCCGCATGTCATGCATGCGGCACAGCGCCATCAGCTCGGCGCCGGAATTGAAGTCGTAAGGCAACACGGTGGAATCCTGATCCAGCTCGCCGCGCTCGGCCTGGCCCTCGTCGATGACGAAGCCACCACCCACCGAGTAGTAGGTGTTGCGCCACAGTTCTTCGCTATGACCGTGTGCCACCAGCGTCATCGCATTGGGGTGATAGGGCAGACACTCCTCATGCCACTGCAGATCGCGCGTCCAGAGGAACGGGATCGCCAGTCGCCCGTCCAGCATCAGCGTGTTGGTTTCCAGCAGCTCTTCGATGCAGGGCGTGACGATGGCGGGATCGATCCGATCGGGACGCTCGCCCATCAGCCCCATGATCACTGCGCGATCGGTAGCGTGCCCTTTGCCGGTGGCACTCAGCGAGCCGAACAGTTTCACCTCGATGCGGGCCACGCGCTCGACCAGGTCCCGCTGTCGCAGCTCCTCGACGAAGTCATAGGCAGCCCGCATGGGCCCCACGGTATGAGAGCTGGACGGACCGATACCGATCTTGAACAGGTCGAACACACTGATGGCCATGATTCACCTCGCAAGTCGTCAGTCATGCCACGTACCATGTCGCCCATGGATCAGCCTGACTAAAACATGTTTGCTTGTAAGCAAGTATGGCATAAGGTTGACGTCGAAGCGCTCGCCGAGCAACCGAGAATAACTCCTTCCTGCTATAGCAAAACTAAAGCATGAGCCGACTGCTGCACGCCCAAACCCACGCCTGGCTGAAAGTCTTCGCCATCAGCGCACGCCACCTCTCATTCACCCGGGCGGCCGAGGAGCTGCACGTCACCACCGGCGCGGTGAGTCAGCAGATCAAGCAGTTGGAAGAGCGACTCGGTTTCAAGCTCTTTCGTCGACTGCCGCGACGCCTGGAGCTCACCGAGGAAGGCAAGCGGCTGGCCGCCGTGGTGGACGAGGCCTACCAGTCGGTCGGCCTCGAGGTGAAGCGTCTGCGCAGCGGTGTGATGAGCGGCGTAATACGTCTGCGCAGCGTGCCGGCGTTTCTCAGCAAATGGCTGATGCCGCGACTGCCGCGACTCCAGGCCCGTTTTCCCGATATCGAACTGCAGGTCATCGCCGAGGACAGCAGCCTGTCACTGCGCGAAGGCGAGTTCGACCTGGCGATCGATCTCAACGACGGCCACTATCCGGGCCTGGCCATCACCCCGCTGATGGAGGAGGTGATCTTCCCGGTCTGCGCCCCCGGCTTGATGCGCCGCCGCCCGCCGCTTTCCAGCCCCGGCGACCTGGCCTGGTACCCGCTGCTGCACGATATCACCGCTTGGCGCGGTGGGAGCCCCTACGCCGAGTGGGAACACTACCTGCAGGCCATCGAAGCCCCGCCGCTCAACGTACGCCGCGGCTACACCTTCAATCGGCACCGGCTGGCCCTGGAGGCGGCCGTCGCCGGCATGGGAGTCGCCATTGCACGCCAGGCGCTGCTGACCGACGAACTCAAGACGGGGGCGCTGATCGCCCCGTTCCCCGCCCGCATCCCCACCGGCAAGCGCTACGGCATCGTGCATACCAGCGGCGCGCTGGACGACCGGCGCGTCGCGGCCGTTCACGACTGGATCGTGGAAGAGGCCCAGCGCCACGTGACCACCTACTCCTGACGCTCCTTCCCCACCGCCTCCCTGTTCGAATCGGCACACCTCGCGTGACCAGACTTGCCCATGGCGAGGCAGGTTTGCAGACAGATCATTATCAGCGTAATGTCTCGCGCCATGCCAACAAGGCAACAATTTCAACTAATCAAAGCGCACTAAAAGAGTATTTTCTAATGTCAACATTACCTCGCCGCGAGCGCCTGAAACGGGGCGCCTTCCATCGTTTCCTCGACAGCGTGGAGTGGCTGGGCAATCTGCTGCCACACCCGGTCACTCTGTTCGCACTGCTCTGCGTCATCGTGGTGGTGGCCAGCGGCATCGCCGGTGCCCTGGGCGTTTCGGTCGCCGACCCGCGCCCTGCCAATGAAGGTGAGC
This sequence comes from Halomonas sp. MCCC 1A11062, assembly GCF_021404355.1. Classification (NCBI taxonomy): domain Bacteria; kingdom Pseudomonadati; phylum Pseudomonadota; class Gammaproteobacteria; order Oceanospirillales; family Halomonadaceae; genus Halomonas; species Halomonas sp. MCCC 1A11062. Next base: position 235,670 of record NZ_JABFTW010000006.1, on the reverse strand, counting down.
TCATTGCGGTCAATTCGTTGCTCAACGCAGAAGGATTGCGTCGCCTGATCACCGAGATGGTGACCAACTTCACCGGCTTCGCGCCGCTGGGCACGGTACTGGTCGCCATGCTCGGCGTGGGCGTCGCCGAGCATTCGGGACTGCTCTCGGCCAGCATGCGCGCCCTGGTGCTGGACCGCTCACCACGCATCGTCACCTATGCCGTGGTGTTCGCCGGCATCATGTCCAACATGGCCGCCGAACTCGGTTACGTGGTGCTGATTCCGCTGGCAGCGATGATCTTCCATTCGCTGGGGCGTCATCCGCTGGCCGGGCTCGCCGCCGCCTTCTGTGGCGTTTCCGGCGGCTACAGCGCCAACCTGCTGATCGGCACCGTCGACCCGCTGCTCTCCGGCATCACCCAGGAAGCCGCGCGCCTGCTCGACCCGAGCTACAGCGTAGGCGCCGAGGCCAACTGGTTCTTCATGATCGTCAGCACCTTCGTCGTCACGCTGATCGGCGGGCTGGTGACCGAGCGCATCGTCGAGCCCAAGCTCGGCAAGTTCGATGCCGCCTACGCCGCGGATGACATCGACGGGCAGCGCATGGCGAGCCTCTCGGCCACGGAGAAGCGCGCACTCAAGGGGACCGGACTCGCCACCCTGGCCATCGTGGCGCTGCTGGCACTCATGGTGGTGCCTGCCAACGGCATCCTGCGCCACCCGGAAACCGGCGCCATCAGCGGCTCGCCCTTTCTCAGCGGCATCGTGGTGATCGTGGCGATTTCCTTCTCTCTGCTCGGTTTCGTCTACGGCAGGCTTGCCGGCACCATGCGCGGCGACCGCGACGTCGTCGATGCCATGGCCCGCAGCATGAGCAGCCTCGGCCTTTACATCGTACTGGTCTTCTTTGCCGCCCAGTTCGTGGCGCTGTTCAACTGGAGCAATTTCGGCACCGTGATCGCCGTGGCTGGCGCCGACATGCTGCAGACACTGGGCCTGAGCGGCCCGCTGCTGTTCGCCCTGTTCATCCTGATGTGCGCCTTCGTCAACCTGTCGCTGGGCAGCGCGTCGGCACAGTGGGCGGTCACGGCGCCCATCTTCGTGCCGATGCTGATGCTTATGGGCTATGCCCCGGAAGTGATCCAGGCCGCCTACCGCATCGGCGACTCGGTGACCAACTTGATCACGCCGATGATGAGCTACTTCGGCCTGATCATGGCGGTGGCCGCGCGTTACCGTAAGGACCTGGGTATCGGCACGCTGGTGGCGCTGATGCTGCCCTACACCCTGTTCATGCTGATCGGCTGGAGCCTGCTGTTCTTTGCCTGGGTGTTCCTGTTCGGCCTGCCGGTAGGGCCGGGCTCGGCCACCCACTACGTGCTCTGAACACGCCCTGCGCCACACCGTCCACGGTGCGGTCGAAAAAAAACCGCGGCCATCGGGCCGCGGTTTTTTTCACATCGGGTGATCGCGCTTACTCGTCGAGGAACGAACGCAGCGGTTCGGAGCGGCTCGGGTGGCGCAGCTTGCGCAGCGCCTTGGCTTCGATCTGACGAATCCGCTCACGGGTCACGTCGAACTGCTTGCCGACCTCCTCGAGGGTGTGGTCGGTGTTCATGTCGATACCGAAACGCATGCGCAGCACCTTGGCCTCACGAGCGGTCAACCCGCCGAGCACGTTGCGGGTGGCCTCGATCAGACCCTCGCCGGTAGCAAGGTCGACCGGCAGCTGCATGGTGCTGTCCTCGATGAAATCGCCCAGGTGCGAGTCGTCGTCGTCACCGATGGGCGTCTCCATGGAGATCGGCTCCTTGGCGATCTTGAGCACCTTGCGTACCTTGTCCTCGGGCATCTCGAGACGCTCGCCCAGCTCCTCTGGCGTCGGCTCGCGGCCCATCTCCTGCAGCATCTGGCGCGACACGCGGTTGAGCTTGTTGATGGTCTCGATCATGTGCACCGGAATACGGATGGTACGCGCCTGATCGGCGATCGAGCGGGTGATCGCCTGACGAATCCACCAGGTGGCGTAGGTCGAGAACTTGTAGCCGCGACGGTACTCGAACTTGTCCACCGCCTTCATCAGGCCGATGTTGCCCTCCTGGATCAGATCCAGGAACTGCAGGCCACGGTTGGTGTACTTCTTGGCGATGGAGATCACCAGACGCAGGTTGGCCTCGACCATCTCCTTCTTGGCCCGGCGCGCCTTAGCCTCGCCGATGGAGAGACGACGATTGATCTCCTTCAGCTCCGGCACGGGCAGCTGAACCATCTCCTCCTCGAAGGCGATGCGGCGCTGGGCGCGCTGGATATCGGCCCGCAGCGGCTCGAGGCGCTCGGCGAACTTGGCATTCTCGGCAATGAACTCGTCGAGCCACTCCTGACGCGATTCGTTGCCGGGAAACGCCTTGATGAAGCTCTTGCGCGGTACCTTGGCCAGCTTGACGAAAAGCTGCATCACCGCCTTTTCCTGGGTGCGAATCTGCTCGACGCTGATGCGCACCTGACCGACCAGGCGCTCGAAGTGCTTGGGCACCAGCTTGATCGGCGAGAACAGTTCTGCCAGGCGATCCATCTCGACCCGCGCCTGCTCGCTGCCACGACCATGCTTGGCCAGGGCTTCCCGCACCAGCTCGTTCTGCTCGCGGATCTGCTCGAAACGCGCCCTCGCCTCTTCCGGGTCGGGGCCGCCGGTGCTCTCCTCCGCCTCGCTGGTGTCAGCGTCGTCTTCGTCATCGTCAGCATCGGCATCATCCGCGTCGTCGGCGGCGCCGTCGTCGACCAGCTCTTCGGGCACTTCCGCCTCGGCCACGCCGGGGATGCCTTCGTCAGGATCGATGAAGCCGGAGAAGAGGTCGGACAGTCGTCCCGGCGCCTCTTCGTCCTGGGTGGCATCGTAGGCCTCGAGAATCGAGTCCACCGCGCCCGGCAGCCAGGCCAGCGCCGACATCACTTCGCGGGTGCCTTCCTCGATGCGCTTGGCAATCTCGATCTCACCCTCGCGGGTCAGCAGCTCCACGGTGCCCATTTCACGCATGTACATGCGCACCGGATCGGTGGTCCGGCCTACGTCGCTCTCTACCGCCGCCAGGGCAGCCACGGCCTCCTCGGCGGCCGACTCGTCGGCGGAGTGATCGGACATCATCAGGGTATCTTCATCGGGTGCTTCCTCGACGACGCTGATACCCATGTCATTGATCATGCCGATGATGTCTTCCACCTGATCGGGATCGGCAATATCCTCGGGAAGATGGTCGTTGACCTCGGCATAGGTCAGGTAGCCCTGTTCCTTGCCACGCGCGATCAACTCCTTCAGACGTGACTGCTGCTGCGCATTTCCAGCCATAGAAACCCTATCTCGACGAAGAAGAATGAAGCACCTGAAGCGCTGGGGTGGAGAAAACTCATGAAGCCCAATAGTATAGCGGGAAACAGTACGAACCCGCCAGTACGGCCCATTTGCTCGATCACTCAGGTGTGTTAGTTTAATCGGTTATGCTGACAGCGTCCGGCCATGCTCCCTAACATGGGGGTGCACAACGGAAAATCAATCCGCCGGTCTCAATCCAGCGGTCAGCGTTTCAGCTCCAACAGCAGCTCCTGCAGCCGCTGCCTCGCCTCGAGCGGCAGGCGTTCACCGCCCCGCTCTTTGGCCAGCAGCGCCTCGAACTCCTCCTGCGGCGACTGGCGCTGCCGTTGACGCCTCAGGTACTCGACCAATCCCTCGAGCTCCTGGACTCGCGCCTCCCGCGGAATCAGCATCTCTCGCTGTACCAGTGCCGCTAGCCGCTCGCCCTGAGCACTGCCCTGGAAGTGGGCCAGCAACACATGCGGGCTACGGTAACGTCCCGCCCGCAGCAAACGCACCAGCTCGCGGCACAGCAAGGCATCCGTCCCGTCCTCCGGACACCACTCCTCCACCGCGGGCAAGCGCTCGACCAGCGTCGGCTCATGCACCAGCAGCTGCAGCACCCGCGCCATCAGCCCCAGCGCCGCTCCCTCTTTGCGCGGCTTCTCTTCCGCCACACTCGGTGCGGAAGCCGCCGCGACAGGCGCCTGGGAAGGCTCGGCGGCCGGTGAGGCAGCCTCCTGCTCGCTGGCCAGGAGCGCGTCGAAGCGAGACTGATCGACCCCGGTACGCCGCGCGAGTTCCCCCAGCAGCACGGTCTTCAACATGCCCTGAGGCAATCGTGCCACTGCCTTCAACACCTGGCTGGCGAAGCGCTCGCGCTCCTCGACACGTGCCAGGTCACGCCCCCGCGCCGCCTGATCGAACAGGAACTCCGACAACGGGCTGGCGCAGGTGATGCGGTTCTCGAAGGCCTCAGGCCCCTCGCGACGCACCAGCGTATCCGGGTCCTCGCCCTCCGGCAGGAACAGGAAGCGCGCCGTCCGCCCATCGATCATCTGCGGCAGCACCGTTTCCAGCGCGCGGCTGGCGGCCTGCCGCCCGGCCCGGTCGCCGTCGAAGCAGAACACCACCTCGTCGACCATGCGGAACAGCCGCCCCAGATGCTCCTCGCTGGTGGAAGTCCCCAGGGTCGCCACGGCATTGCGAATGCCGAACTGGGCCAGCGCCACCACGTCCATGTAGCCCTCGACGATCACCAGCCGCTCGAGCCGTGGATTGGCCTGCCTGGCCTCGAACAGCCCGTACAGCTCCCTGCCCTTGTGGAAGACCGGCGTCTCGGGCGAGTTCAAGTACTTGGGCTTGGCATCGCCGAGCACTCGACCACCGAAGGCGATGGTACGTCCGCGCACGTCACGAATCGGGAACATCACCCGATCGCGGAAGCGGTCGTAGGTGCGGCCGCTCTCCTCGCGCTGCACCAGCAGGCCGTATTCGACCTGTACCGCTTCGGCAACGCCCCTAGCGCTCAGGTGGCGCTTGAGTGCCTCCCAGTCGTCCGGGGCATAGCCGATGCCGAAGTCTCGCTGCACCTCTTCGGAGAGGCCGCGCCGGGAGAGGTACTCCCGCGCCTGCTGCCCCTCAGACATCTTCAGCCGCTCGCGAAAGAAGCTGGCCGAGAGCTCGAGCAGATTGACGCCCTCCTGGCGCTTGCGCTCGCGTGCCTGAGCGCGAGGGTCGTCGTCGCCTTCGCGCGGCACCTCGAGCCCCAAGCGGGCCGCCAGTTGCTCTACCGCCTCGGGGAAGCGCAGCTTGTCGTACTCCATCAGGAAACGCAGAGCAGTGCCGTGAGCACCACAGCCGAAGCAGTGGTAGAACTGCTTATCGGCACTGACGGTGAAGGACGGCGTCTTTTCCTGATGAAAGGGGCACAGGCCGGAATAGTTGCGTCCAGCCTTCTTCAGCTGCACTCGCTCGCCAACCACCTCGACCACGTCGACGCGTGCCAGCAGGTCATCGATGAAGCGCTGCGGAATCTGGCCGGCCATGTGGGTCTTGCCACCTCCCGGCGGGGCAGATGAAAAATTGCAGTGAAACGGACTTGAAAGACAAGCGGCCACCTGACGGCAGCCGCTTGGTCATCCTTCCAGAAGCCGCAATGCACGAAGCATCGAGGCTCCCCGAGTACGGATCAATAGAGCCGTTCGAAACGCTTGCGCTCACGCTGGAGCTTCTTGGCGTGACGCTTCACCGCGGCGGCAGCCTTGCGCTTGCGCTCTGCTGTCGGCTTCTCGTAGTGCTCGCGACGACGCACTTCGGAGAGGATGCCGGCTTTTTCACAGGAACGCTTGAAACGGCGCAGCGCGACGTCGAACGGCTCGTTATCACGTACTTTGACAGAAGGCATTAAGCACTCACCTACCTTGAATTCTTGAGTTCGGTTCGAACGCACACCCGGATGTGGGTGCACGACCCAATTGTACAGCGCACGGTAGTTTAGTCGGCGATGCCAAGCTTTGCAAATTCCCGCCACACGAAGGCGGGATGGCCAGGCCCCGATTTGCTAGAATACGGCCTTCCTCTCATCATGAGCTCTGCACCATGCGCGTCCTTGGCATCGAGACCTCCTGCGACGAAACCGGCGTCGCGATCTACGACACCGAACGCGGCCTGCTGGCCGACGCTCTCTACAGCCAGGTCGCCATGCATGCCGAATATGGCGGCGTGGTACCGGAGCTGGCCTCCCGTGACCATACCCGGCGCCTGCTGCCCCTGATACAGCGGGTGCTCGACGAGGCCGGCATGCAGCGCAGCGAGCTCGACGCCATCGCCTATACCTCCGGCCCGGGGCTGGTCGGCGCGCTGATGGTGGGCGCCAGCACCGCGCACGGCATGGCTCGTGCGCTGGGCATCCCCGTGCTGGGGGTTCACCACATGGAGGGGCACCTGCTGGCACCCATGCTCGAAGAGTCGCCGCCGGCCTTCCCCTTCGTCGCCCTGCTGGTCTCCGGCGGGCATACTCAACTGGTCGAGGTACAAGGGCTGGGGCTGTATCGCCTGCTCGGCGAGTCGGTGGACGACGCCGCTGGCGAAGCCTTCGACAAGACCGCCAAGATGCTGGGACTGAGCTATCCCGGCGGCCCTCAGGTCGCCCGACTGGCCGAGACGGGCAATCCCGAGCGCTTTCGCTTCCCCCGGCCGATGACCGACCGGCCGGGCCTCGACTTCAGCTTTTCCGGGCTCAAGACCCATACCCTCACCACCCTGCGCCAGCTGGAACAGGCCGGCGAGCTCGACGACCAGGCCCGTGCCGACGTTGCCCGGGCCTTCGAGGAGGCAGTGGTCGATACCCTGACGATCAAGTGCCGCCGGGCGTTGGACGACACCGGCCTCAAACGTCTGGTGATGGCCGGTGGGGTGAGTGCCAACCAGCGCTTGCGCGAGAGATTGGCCACGGAGGTGGCGAAGCGCAACGCACAGGTATTCTATCCTCGCGGCCGTTTCTGCACCGACAACGGCGCCATGATCGCCCTGGCCGGCGCCTTGCGCCTGCAGGCCGGCGAACGCGACGAGACGGGGCACATGAAGGCGGTGCCGCGCTGGCCGATGGATACCCTGACGTCACCGGCCAGCGTCTGAACGTCCACCGCTTTGATGCAGCCAGCCGTAACAGCGACGACGCTTCAGAGCGCATGCTCGTCGCCCTTGCCCAGCCGACGTATGTTGAGCAGGTGGCGCACCAGCACCAGCAGGGTGAAGACCAGAATCACGAGTACATAGTCCGGCGCCAGCCACAGGCTGGCCAGCGGCGCGATACCGGCGCTGGCCAGCGAGGCCACCGCCGCGGTACGTACTCGCCAGGCCAGCAGTACCCACAGCGCGGCACAGCACAGCGCCACCCAGGGGGTCAGCACCAGCAGGACGCCGAAAGCGCTGGCCACCGCCTTGCCGCCACGGAAGCGATGCCAGGGCGGAAAGCTGTGCCCCAGCAACACGGCCAGCCCGACCATGCCCTGGGCCCATGGCGGCATGCCCAGCACCATGGCGAACCACAGCACCGGCATCCCCTTGGCCGCATCGAGCGCCAGCGTCGCTCCGGCAAGCCGCGGGCCGTAAAGGCGCAACACGTTCGAGAAGCCCGGGTTGCCGGAGCCTTCCCCGCGCGGATCAGCGACGCCTGCCAGCCGGCAGACCCACAGCGCGCCCAGCCAGGAACCGCTGAGATAGCCCAGCGGCACCAGACCCCATAGCGGCCACAGCTCTTCGCCCAAATCCGCCCCCATGCTCGTTCGTCATCACCATCGACGATTCTGCCAGCCCCCGCACGCCAGGGACAGCACCGCAAGCCTGTCAATCCGTCCCGACGCTCACGTACAATCGTGCCTCCTTCTTCGGCCTGTTTGGGAGCTGCACATGGATTGCGTGTTGATCGAGTCGCTGGAACTCGAGACGGTCATCGGCGTATACGACTGGGAACGCACCATTCGCCAGCGGCTGGTGCTCGACCTGGAGCTCGCCACCGACATTCGCCCGGCAGCTGCCGACGATGACCTCACCAAGACTCTCGACTACGCGGCCATCAGCCAGCGCATCCAGCGCTTCGCCGACGAGCACGACTTCGCACTGGTGGAAACCTTCGCCGAGCGTCTCGCGCAGTTGTTGATGACGGAATTTTTCGTGCCGTGGCTACGCTTGACGCTACGCAAGCCGGGCGCGGTACCGGCCGCTGCTGCGGTAGGCGTGCGCATCGAACGCGGCACACCGCCGGAGGGCGCCTGATGGCCAAGGTAAGCGTCAGCATCGGTAGCAACATCGAGCGTGAGCGTCACATCACGGCCTGCCTGGAGGCGCTTGTCGCCACCTTCGACAACCTGGCCGTGTCCCGCGTCTTCGAGAGCGTGCCCGTCGGCTTCATCGACGGACGCAACTTCTACAATCTGGTGGCAGTGTTCGACAGCGACTGGTCGGTGGGCGAGCTGCAGGCTTGGTGCAAGCGTATCGAGAGCGAGCACGGACGACGCCCGGGCACGCCCAAGTTCAGCCCGCGAACGCTGGACATCGACCTGCTGACGGTGGGCGACCTCTGCGGCGAGCACGACGGGGTCACGCTGCCACGCGACGAGATCCTGCACCACGCCTTCGTGCTGCTGCCGCTCGCCGAACTACTGCCCGACACGCTCCACCCCGAGGTCGGGCGTACCTACGCCGAACTGTGGACCGAGTTCGAGGCTGCCGATCAGCGTCTGTGGCCCGTCGAGTTCGTCTGGCGCTCCTGAGCGATGCGCCAGCAAGCCGACAGCTGAGCACATTCTCTCAGTGCCGCTCCATTTCCCGCTGCAGCACGGCCCGGCGCCGTCGGGCCAGTTCTTCGCCCAGCGCGCCGCCGCGAAAGCCCTCGGCCAGCAGCTCCCTTGCCTCGAGCCGCGACACCTCCCGCCAGGCCCGCTCTAGTCGTATGGCCAGCGCCGGCGTCTCGAGCGCCAGCAGCGCGATGAGCGGGGCCACCCGCTCGGCTCGGCGCCAGGCGTCGACACCGTCCAGCCAGGCTTTCACCGTATCGGCAACAGGCGTGTCGCTCTCGGCCAGTTGCCGGGTCAATGCGGCCTGCCACCCCAGCTCACGATAGCTGCGCGGCAGGCGCAGGCGTTCGCTCAAGGTTCGTTGGTCGGCCTCATCCAGATGCTCCACCAGGCGGGCCCAGCGCCAGCGCAACCGCTCCGCCTCGGGCAGTACATCTGGCAGGCGCGTCATGCGCTGCAACGCCTCATCGAGCTCCGCGCCGCTCCCGATGAGCTCGGGCATCAGCACCGTCAGGGCACCACAGGCATGCAGCGTACGGAAGTAGACCGCCGGTTCGGGCTCGCCCAGCGCCTTCTCGGTCTCGGTCCAGACGCGCTCGGCCACCAGGTGAGAAAGCTCGCCGCTCTCGGTCAGCTCGCGCATCAGCGCCCAGGTCTCGTCGGCGATGATGAAGCCGAGCCCGGCATAGCGGGCCAGGAAACGTGCCGTGCGCAGCACCCGCAGCGGGTCTTCGACGAAGGCCGGCGAAACGTGTCGTAAGACGCGCTCTGCGAGATCCTGCAAGCCGCCGTATGGATCGATCAGCTCGCCTTCCGGGGTCTCTGCCATGGCGTTGATGGTGAGGTCGCGACGGGCCAGATCCTCTTCCAGAGTCACATCGGGGCTGGCATGCACCTCGAAACCGGTATAGCCGTGCCCCGACTTGCGCTCGGTGCGCGCCAGCGCATACTCCTCGTGGTTGAACGGGTGCAGAAACACCGGGAAGTCACGCCCCACCGGACGAAAGCCGCGGCGGCGCATCTCCTCAGGCGTCGCTCCCACCACCACCCAATCGGTATCCACGGTAGGCCAGCCCAGGCGAGCATCGCGCACTGCCCCCCCCACGCGATAGACCTCGAGGCCTGCGATCGCCGGGTCCCGCGCTGCGCTCATGAGCCGGCACGCTCCACGCGTTCAGGCAGGCGGTACTCCCATTCGGTGAAGCCGCCGTCGAGACTGTAGACCTCGGCGAAGCCCTGCCCCGCCAGCCAAGCCGCGGCTTGCTGGCTCGAGTGGCCGTGGTAGCACACCACCACCATGGGCTGCTCGCGCGGCGCCGCCTCCAGCAGTGCCGGCACGCTGTCATTGTCGAGATGGCGGCTGCCGGGAATGCGGCCGGCAGCAAAGCTGGCCGGATCGCGGATATCGACCAGGGTGAGCGGAGCCTCGTCGTCGAGCCAGGCGGTCAGGGTATCGATGGTCAGGTGTCGAAACATGGTGCGCTCCATTCAGGTCTCGCCGGATCGCAATCCGGGTTCAGCGGCGATGACGATGGCTGGGCACTGCAATGCGCTCGCCGGTGGAAAGGTTAAGTGCGGTGAGAGTGCCGCCCCACACGCAGCCGGTATCCAGTGCCTCGACCCGCACACGGGCGCCCTCGGCATGTCCTTCCAACGCGGCCCAGTGGCCGAACAGCAGCCGCACGTCGTCGCCTCTGGGGTAACGGAACCAGGGGGCGAAACCCGTCGGGGCGCTGTCGAGCCCCTCCTTGGCACTGAAGTCGAGGCAACCGTCGGCGTCGATGAAGCGCATGCGGGTCAGCACGTTGACGATGGCACGCAGGCGGTCGATGCCATCGAGCGCGGCATGCCAGCAGGCCGGCTCGTTGCCGTACATGCGCTCCAGGAAGGCACCGCTGCGCTCGCTGCCGAGACGCTCTTCGACCTCGCCGGCCAGCTCTGCCGCCTCGTTCACCGACCATTGAGGCAACAGCCCGGCGTGAACCATCACGGTCTCGCCCTGCCCTGCGAAGTCTTCACGCACCAGCAGCGACCGCGACTGCAGCCAGTCGAGCAGCGCCTCACGGTCGGGGGCGGCAAGAATGTCGTCCAGGGTGTCCTTGCGGTTGAGCCGGGCACCGCCACGCGCCACCGCCAGCAGGTGCAGGTCGTGATTGCCGAGCACGGTGAGGGCGGCATCGCCCAGCGCCTGCGCCTCGCGCAGGCAGGCGAGCGACCCCGGGCCGCGATTGATCAGGTCACCGGCCAGCCACAGGCGGTCGCGGCCGGGGTCGAAGTCGATCTTCTCGAGCAACTCGACGAACTCGGCGTGGCAGCCCTGCAAATCTCCGACGGCATAGGCGGTCATGACACTTTCCCTTGTGCGCTTCGCGGGTTGTCCATCCGGCGCGAGGCTCACCCCGCACCACAGGCTTCAGTGTATCTGATTGGGACCGGCCAGCCGGAAGGGGGCAATGGTCACTTCGAAAGGACGCTGACTGGCGGTATCGACACAGGTGTAGGAACCTTCCATCACCCCCACCGGCCCGTCAAGGATGGCGCGACTGGTGTAGCGAAAGGTCTGCCCGGGGCCGATCATCGGCTGCTGACCCACCACGCCCTTGCCGCGCACCTCCTGCACCTTGCCGCTGCCCTGGGTGATACGCCAGTGGCGTGCCAGCAGCTGGACGCTGCGAGCCGAATGATTGTGGATCGTCACGGTATAGCTGAAGACATAGCGCGACTCCTCGTGCGAGGACTCGTCGTCGCGAAAGACGGGCTCCACGTCGACCAGCACCTCCCGCTCCAGCGGCACGTCGGAAGCCTGGTTCATGGCGTCACCTCCGTAGCAGCGAGATGATTGGCGATATGCACGAACTCCTCGACGCCCAGCGTCTGGGGCCGGCGCGCCGGGTCGATGCCCAGCGCCGCCAGCGTGTCGCCGTCCACCATCCCCTTGAGGTTATTGCGCAGGGTCTTGCGGCGCTGGGAGAAGGCCTGACGCACGACGTCGAACAGCAGCGCCTCGTTCGCCGCCGGCCAGGGCAGCTCAGCGTAAGGCGTCAACCGCACGATGGCCGAATCGACCTTCGGCCGCGGCACGAACGCCTCGGGCGGCACCGTGAACAGGTCATCGACGCGGCAGCGATACTGCGCCATCACCGAGAGACGTCCCCAGTCGGCACCGCCTGGCTCAGCAGCCAGGCGCTCGACCACCTCCTTCTGCAGCATGAAGTGCATGTCGGCGATCACATCGCCGGCTTCCAGCAGGTGGGCGATCAGCGGCGTCGAGATGTTGTAGGGCAGGTTGCCCACCACCCGTAGCGGCTCGCCGTCGCCGCGCAGCGCACGGAAGTCGAACTTCAGCGCATCGCCCTCGTGCACCACGAAGCCCGGATAGTTGAAGAACTGCACGCGCAGCCCGGGGATCAGGTCGCGATCCAGCTCGATTACCTCGAGCTGCCCGCCGGCTGATTCGATCAGCGGTTCGGTCAGCGCCCCCTGGCCGGGGCCAATCTCCACCAGCCTGTCGCCGGGGCGGGGCGCGATGGCCCGCACGATGCGGGAAATGATGCCGGGGTCACGCAGGAAGTTCTGGCCGAAGCGCTTGCGAGCGCGATGGACCGGCGGGCGCGATGCCATGCAAAGAATCCTTGTCTGTTCGTTCGTCAGGGAGTGGCCGAACCGCGGTCGGCCATGTCGGCGGCCAGTGCCACGGCGACTCGCAGACTGCCCGCATCGGCCAGACCGCGACCGGCCAGATCCAGCGCCGTGCCATGATCCACCGAGGTACGCACGATAGGCAGCCCCAGGGTGATGTTGGCGGCCTGGCCGAAGCCGGCATACTTGAGCACCGGCAGGCCCTGATCATGATACATCGCCAGCACCGCATCGACCCCGGTCAGATGGCGCGGCGTGAACAGGGTATCGGCCGGCAGCGGCCCGTCAAGCTCGAAACCCTCGTTGCGCAGGCGCGCAAGACAGGGCTCGATCACCTCGAGCTCTTCGCGCCCCAGATGCCCGCTCTCCCCCGCGTGGGGATTGAGGCCGCACACGGCAATGCGCGGCCTGGCAATGCCGAACCAGCGTGTCAGGTCCGCCTGCAGAATACGCAGGATGCGCTCCAGCCCCGCCTCGCTGATGGCGTCGGCCACCTCACGCAGGGGCAGGTGGGTGGTGGCCAGCGCCACTCTCAGCGCGGTGCTACCCTGCCAGTCGGAGCCCGCAGCATGCAGAGCGCTGTCGGTGGCCAGCATCATCACCACCTCGTCGACGCCGCAGGCATCGCGCAGGTACTCGGTGTGGCCGCGAAAGCCGGCATGGCCGGCATCGAGAATCACCCCTTTGTGCAGCGGTGCGGTAACCATGGCGCCGGCACGGCCGTCGCGACAGGCCGCAATCGCCACGTCGAGGGTTTCCAGCACATAGCCGGCATTGGCCACGGCCAGCTCACCGGGGCGGCTCGGCTCACGCAGCGCCACCGGCCACACCGGCAGCACGCCGCGCCTTGCTGGCGGCACCGGCGCCCCTGGACTTAGTTCGACCAAGTCGACCTCCAGGCGTAGCAGCGCCGCACGCTGAGCCAGCAGGGTCGGGTCGCCCACTACCACGACGCCCCCGGGCGGCGGCTCCCCCAAGGCCAGCTGCAGGCACAGCTCGGGGCCGATGCCGGCAGGCTCCCCGCTGGTCACCGCCAGCACGGGCGCGGACGGTTTCATCTATCAGCTGCCGCTGGCCAGCCGATTGTCGACGAAGGCATCGGCGCGAATCTCCTGCAGCCAGGCGTCGAGGGCTTCGTTGGCCTTGCGCTGGAACACCATCTGGCGCGCCTGCTCATGGCTCACGTTGCCGCCCTGCTGCTCGATGAAGCGCTCCACCTCACGTGTGCTGACGTTGACCCGGCCGCCGATCTGACGCTGATGCAGTTCACGCAGCAGCATCTCGCGACGGATCTCCTCGCGCACGGATGCCATGGTCAGACCATCCGCCTCCAGGGCGTCGGCGAACTGATCGAGGGTCATGTTGTTGCTCTCGGCGATCTCGCGCATCTGCCGGTTGAGCGCGGTGTCGTCGATGCTGAGGCCGGCATTGGCCGCCATCTGCAGCTGAATCTCTTCCAGGATGATCTGCTCGAGCACGTATTCGCGCAGCATCGTCTCGGGGGGCAGGGACTGCCCCTGTGCCGACAGCTGACTGCGCGCCTGCATCATGCGCTCCTCGAGCTGGCTGTGCATGATGGCCTGCTGGTTCACCACGGCCACGATACGGTCCAGGGACTGCCGCTGTACCGGCTGGAAATCCTGGGCCACAGCCGACAGCGGCAAGGCACCGAGGCACAGGACCAATCCCAGGGCGCCCAGGGTGGCGAATGGCGAAATCCGCATCTCTCTCTTTCCTCTCATATGGCTCACTTGTAGGGCATACGCACGATCAGAAGGCAGTGGCTCGGTAGCCCGGTATGGCCCGCTCGAAATAGTCGCCGGCGTCGCCACCGACACCGCCCAAGCCCTTGAATACGAAGCGCAGGAACAACCCACGCTCCGTCGTATCGTTCTCGATGCTGGCAGTGCCTTGGTCATCGACCCATTCGCGCCAGACGACTTGCAAGCCGTAGCAGCAGTCGTTCCACTGCACGCCTGCCAACTGGTCGAGCAGGCGCTCGTTGGTGTAGTCATACACGGCACGCCCGATCAGATCCACCCGGGGCGAGAGCTTCCAGGCAAACGAGAGATCGTACTCTTCGCGGTTGTAGTCGCGGAACTCGTCGTCGTCCGGCTCCACCGACGGGTCGAACCCTTGGAGTTCCCAACGGTAGCCAAGGTTCAATACGTGCCCTGCCTGGCTGCGGTAGCTCAGGTCCAGCGAGGTCCGCTCGGTACGCTGCTGGTAGTCGTCGTAGATCCACTGCAAGCGGCTGCGCCAGGCATCGTTGATCTGCCAATCGAGCCGGGTCACCAGCGATGAGCGGTCGCGGGTGGCGTTGTACCAGGATTCGAAATCCCCGCCCTGCTCAGGCGGCACCGGCAGTGTATCGGGATTACCGTCCATGTCGATATGACGATCATCGAAATAGAACGCCTGACCGATGCCGATGGCCAGCCGCTCGCGGCCGCGGTCGTCTTCCAGCAGGCGTGAGTCGACACCTACCGACAAGCGGTTGAGATCCCCCACCCGATCGGCCCCGGAGAAGCGATACGGCGACCACAGCTGATTCCACGAGAGTGCCCGCTCGCTGGTATCGAAATCGGGAAACTCACGCTGATCGCGGGCCGGCACATAGGCATAGTTGACCCGTGGCTCCAACGTCTGACGATAAGGCCGCCCGCCGAGCTCCAGCTCGCGCTCGAACACCAGCCCGCCGTCGATGGAAGTCACCGGCACCGCCCGCTGTAGCGTGGTGTCACGCTCGGTCTGGCGCTCGCCGTAGTCGAGATCATACGCGGTATAGAGCCACTCCACTCGCGGCTCCAGGTGGCCCCAGCTCTGATCGAAGCGCCAACCGGTAGCTGGCGCCAGGTGCAGACGGGTACCCACTGCAGCCTCACGCTCCCGAGACAGCGCCACTTCATTCACGTCGCGCCAGAAGTAGGTAACATTGGAGCGCCACTCCTGGTACAGCCCGCCTGGCTGCATCCAGCGAGCGTCGGCGGTGAGGCTGGGCAGACGGTAGAACGGTTTGTCGCGATCGCGCAGCGGATCGTCGAGCCGCTGGTAGCCCTGGGCACGGGCATCCAGGCGCCAGACAGCGCCGCGGTAGTCTATCTGGGCCAGGCGCGGCATGTTGCTGGGGTCGTCGCCGAAGATGCTGCCGTAGTCGTCGAAATAGCGCCCGTCGCTGGCCGCCCCATAGCGCAGGTTATAGCTCGTGCGCGTATCGAAACGCCCAGTATGGCGGTAATCGACGTACCAGCGGTCCTCGCCCTCGTAGCGCCGCGAAGCGGCACCCGGCTCGTCGGAGCCACCGCCGTCGCTGGACAGGTAGGCCCCCTCGATCTGACCGGCATCGGTGGGGAACAGATAGCGGTACTCCCCGCCCAAAAGCAGGCCGCGGTCGCTGATCCAGCGCGGCGTGAGGGTGGCGTCATGATTGGGCGCGATGTTCCAGTAGAACGGCTGGGCATAGTCCAGGGCGCCGCCGGAGAGGCCGATTTCGGGCCACAGGAAACCGGTGTGACGCCGGTCGTCGATGGGGAAACGCACCCAGGGCCAGTAGAACACCGGCACATTGCCCATCTCCAGGCGCGCGTGACGCGCGGTACCGAAGCCACTCTCGCGGTCGAGCACCAGATCGCCGGTGACCAGTTGCCACAGATTGTCGCCCGGGTCGCAGGTGGTGAAGCTGGCCGAGGTGAGCCGGAAGCGGCCATCCTCCAGCCGCTCCATCTGCATGGCATCGCCGCGCAGGTGCTGATCGTGGACCACGAAGTGCGCCGCGTCGATGCTGGCGGCATCGGTAACCAGCGAGACCTCGCCGGCCTCTCCGCGCACCAGCAGGTTGAGATCGCGCAGCGCCAACGGCCCTTCGGCAAACGCCCGCTCACGCTCGGGCGGCACGCTCACCCGCGGCGACTCGAGCTGCGTGTCGGCACGCCGCAGGATCACTTCACCGCCGAGAATGGTTTCGCCATCATCGCCGTAATAGGCGGTGTCGGACTCGCTGCGCACCTGGCCCGGCTCGTCACCGGCGGGCAAGCGATAGGCAGGCATGATGTAGACCCCGCGGCACAGCGCCTCGGCCGGACGCCCCTCGCCCCAAGGCTGCCAGTCCAGTTGCCATGCCGCCAACGGCTCGAGCGCCAGCGCCTGCGGCGCGCCCAGCGTCAGGCCGGATGTGATCAGGCTGGCCAACGCCGTTCCTGCATGTCGCTTGCCCATGGTCCCTCGATGTCCTTGGCGAAGAGAATCGGTATTATACAGACCACACCCAGCCTGTCGTATGCGCCTGATCGGTCAGCATGCGGCGGTGCCCAACGGGCGTCAACCGGCACCGTCCGAGACTGCAAGGAGCCAGCATGACCCAGGCCGACACCACGACGCGATTCGAGGCCCTGCGCCAGTGGGCCGCGGCGCAGCACGAGCTTTCCCCGGCAGCCCTCGACCTGTGCCTGGCCGCAGGAGACGCCAGCTTTCGCCGCTACTTCCGTCTGCAGCTGCCCGACGGCAGCACGCGCATGCTGATGGATGCGCCCCCACCCCAGGAGGACAGTCGTCCATTCGTCGACATCGCCCGCCGCTGGCGGGCCGGTGGCCTGCCGGTACCGGCTCTGCACGCGGTGGATCTCGACGCCGGCTTCGTCGAGCTCGACGACCTGGGCGACACGCCGCTGCAGCTGCGCTTCGCCGACGACGAGCATGCCGACACCCTGGCCTGGCATGAACGCGCCCTGGCCCTGATTCATGAGCTGCAGAATCGCGCCGGTCCCGATATGCTGCCGGTCTACGACGAGGCGCTGCTGGGCCGCGAGCTGGACCTCTTCCCCGAGTGGTGCCTGACGCAATGGCTGGGCGATAGCGCCCTACCGCCCGGCTGGGCCGAGCTGCGTGAGGCGCTGATCGCCTCCGCCCTGGCGCAGCCGGTGGTCACGGTGCATCGCGATTTCGATGCCATGAACCTGATGGTGCACGACGAGACGCTCTACCTGATCGATTTCCAGGACGCCGTGGCCGGCCCCATCACCTACGACCTGATCTCGCTGCTGCGCGGGCGCTACTGCCGCTTCCCGCCCGCGCGCTTCGCGCGTTGGGTCGAGGCCTTTCGCCAGCGGGCAGTTCACGACGGCCGCCTGCCCGGCTCCACCGGCAGCGATACCTTCCAGCGCCAGGCCCAGGCCATGGCCGCCCAGCGCGCGCTCAAGGTGCTCGGCATCTTCTGTCGCCTGACCCTGCGCGATGGCCGTAGCGGCTATCTCGAACGTCTGCCGCACTTCCTCGGCCATCTCGAGGCCAGCCTCGTCGACCTGCCCGAACACGCAGCCTTCCAGCGCTGGCTGGCGGAGCGCCTGCGCCCCACCCTGACCCAGCGGCTGGCCGCCGGCACCGGCCCGGAGGCGACATGAAGGCCATGATCCTGGCCGCCGGGCTCGGCAAACGCATGCGCCCATTGACCGACCATTGTCCCAAGCCGCTGCTGCCGGTAGCCGGCAAGCCGCTGATCGTGCACCACCTGGAACGTCTGGCGGCCGCCGGTATCGACGAAGTGGTGATCAACGTCAGCTATCGCGCCGAGCAGATCATCGGCGCCCTGGGCGATGGTCGACAGTTCGGCGTACGCATCGCCTGGAGCCGTGAAACGCAGCCGCTGGAGACCGGCGGCGGCATTCGCCAGGCGCTGCCGCTGCTGGGCGACGCGCCCTTCCTGCTGATCAACGGCGACGTCTGGTGCGAATTCGACCCCTCGACACTTCCCGTCCTGGGGCGCGATCTGGCCCACCTGGTGCTGGTCGACAATCCCGCTCACCACCCCGGCGGCGATTTCCATCTGGACGCCGCGGGGCGGGTCCACGCCGAGGGCGAGCCACGCCTGACCTTCGCCGGGCTCAGCCTGCTCGACCCGGCCCTGGTGGCCGACCGGGCACCGGGTGAGTTTCCCCTGGCCCCCCTGCTGCGTACGGCGATGCGTGCCGGCCGCGTTGGCGGCACCCACCATCGCGGACGCTGGGTCGACGTGGGTACCCCCGAGCGCCTGGCCGAGCTGGAGCGGGAGCTGGTCAGGCGGCAGGGCTGAGCCGAGCGCCGCACAGTGGTAAGCTCTCCGACATGAACGTATCGACAAGGAAACCTTGCTCATGAAAGCCAGCGTCAAGTGGACCGATGGCCGTCAGTTCGTCGCCGAATCGGGTAGTGGTCACAGCGTGGTGATCGATGGCCCGCCTGACCACGGCGGACGCAATACCGGCCCGCGCCCGATGGAAATGCTGCTGATGGGCATGGGCGCCTGCACCTCCTTCGACGTGCTGGAGATCCTCGAGAAGTCGCGCGCCCCCGTGAGCGACTGCGTGGCGACCATCGAGGCCGAACGCGCCGATGCCGTGCCAGCCGTCTTCACCAAGATCCACATCCACTTCACCGTCAGCGGCCGCAACCTCAAGGAGAGCCAGGTCAAGCGCGCCGTGGAGCTGTCGGCCGAGAAATACTGCAGCGCTTCGATCATGCTGGCCAAGGGTGGGGTAGACGTTACCCACTCCTACAGCATCATCGACGACTAGCAGCACCGAGACTGAGCCCCCATACAGACGAAGGCCCGCCTGGCGGGCCTTTTCTGGTTCCAAACGGATAGCCAAGCGCTAGCCAGGCGGCGAGTCGACATGCCGCCACAGGTATAGGGCAAGGTAGGAGCGATGGGGGGCAAAACGCATGGCGGTTCGCAGCGTCTTGCGCCGCGGGCTGGTAAGACGCTCGAGGGTCTTGCGCGCCGTCACGTCGCCTTCCGGCCAGACGTCAGGCTCGCCGAAGTAGAAGATCGACAGCATGTCGGCGGTCCATTGCCCCACACCCCATAGTGCGGTCAGGTGCCGCGAGCGTTCGACATGGTCCAGACCTCGCAGCGCGTCGGCTTCGAGCCGACCGGCGCGGGCCTCTTCGGCAATCAGGCACAGCGCTCTGGCCTTGGCCCCCGACAGGCCGCAGCCACGCAGCACCTCCTGGTTCGGCTCGAGGAAAAATTCCATCAGCGGCGTCTCGCCCGCCGCATCGACGACCCGCGCCCAGATCGAGCGCGCCGCCTTTACCGAAAGCTGCTGCCCAGCGATCGAACGGCACAGGCGCTCCGCCAGCGGCTGGCCGTCGTCGGCGCGCAGTACCAGCGGCCCACCGCGCTCGATGGCCTCGGCGAGCAGTGGACTCAACTGGCTGGCGACTTCGATACAGCGCCGATGGATCTCGTCCGACATCGCGACGTGCTCAGATTCGATAGACGCTCTTGGTCATCACCTTCGACATCAACGACATGCCGAATTTGATCGGCGCCGGGAAGCGTGCCCCGCCGGCTTCCAGCGCCAGTTGGGCGTGATGCGCCTCGTCGATGGCCATCTGACGCAGCACGGCACGCGAGCGGTGGTCGCCCGCTGGCAGTTTGACCAGGTGATCCTCCAGATGCTTGCCCACCTGCTCCTCGGTGGCGGCGACGAAGCCCAGGCTGATGCGGTCGCCGATGGCGCCCGCCACCGCCCCCAGGCCGAAGGAAGCCGCATAGAACAGCGGATTCAGCACGCTGGGGTGACTGTCGAGCTCTTGCAGCCGCTCGTCGCACCAGGCCAGATGATCGATCTCTTCCTGGGCGGAGTGCTCCATCTGACTGCGCACTTCCGGCAGCTTGGCGGTGCAACCCTGGCCCTGATAGAGCGCCTGGGCGCATACCTCACCGGTATGATTGACCCGCATCAGCCCGGCGGCATGGCGCCGCTCCTCGGCGCTCATGTCGTCGTCCTGGATGTCCGCGGTGGCCGGCGAGGGGCGCGAGGGGTGAGCTGCATGGGGGATCAATGTGCGCAGCACGGTATCGAACTGGTGGACCAGATTGTCGGCCGGAGAGTAGTTACGGTTCATGTCTCTTTTCCCTTTGCGCCGCCTTCCTGAGCTCGTCAGGGTGCGGTGTGCTCGTTTCGCGCCCGGAAACCTGTCGGCTATTACGACAGCGCCACCCATGGGGTGGCGCTGATGAAATTGGATGCACCTGATGCGTCGCACGCCTCGACGCGCGCGGATGGACCGCAGAGCGCCGGCTAGCCAGCCGGCCAAGTAAAGCGACGACCGCCCATCAGGTGCATATGAATATGATAGACCGTCTGCCCGCCCTGGTCATTGCAGTTCATCACCACCCGGTAGCCGTCATCGGCAAAGCCCCGCTCCCGGGCCAGATGGGCCGCCACGACCGGCAGCCGGCCGACCAGGGTCTGGTCTGCCTCCTCGAGGTCGTTGAGAGTGGCGATATGGCGCTTGGGAATGATCAGGACATGGGTCGGCGCTTGGGGATTGATGTCGTTGAACGCCAAGACCTGGTCATCTTCGAAGACGATATCGGCAGGGATCTCGCGCTTGACGATCTTGCAGAACAGGCAGTCTTGCATCGGACGTGCTCCCTTGCGTATTACCGAAAACGCCGCTGCGCCAGCAGATGGCGCACCAGCGGCGCCAGGATGAGCTCGATGGCCAGTGACATCCTCGCCCCGGGCACCACCAAAGTGTGCGGACGGCTCATGAAGGAGTCCTGGATCATCGCCAGCAGCCAGGGAAAATCCACCGTCGAGGGGTCACGGAAGCGAATCACCACGAACGATTCGGCGTCGTTGGGGATGTCCTGCACCTCGAACGGATTGGAGGTATCCACCGTGGGTACCCGCTGGAAGTTGATGTGGGTGCGCGAGAACTGCGGCTGAATGTAGCGCACGTAGTCGTTCATGCGACCCAGAATGGTGTCGATCACCGCCTCCTGGGAGTAGCCGCGCAGCTTGATGTCGCGGTCGATCTTCTGAATCCACTCGAGATTCATGGTCGGCGCCACCCCCACCAGCAGATCCACGTGGCGGGCGATATCGTGCCCCGACGTCACCAGCCCGCCGTGCAATCCCTCGTAGAACAGCAGGTCGGTGCCGCAGGGCAGCGGCTGCCATTCGGTGAAGGTGCCCACCTGATGGCCCGCCTCGATCATCTGCTTGTCTTCGGCATGAATGTAGTGCCGGTAGGTCCCGGTGCCATGCTCGCCGTACTCCAGGAACAGCGCTTCGAGACGGTCGAGCAGATTGGCCTCCACGGCAAAGTGGGAGAGCTGATTCTTGCGCTCGGGCTCTTCGCGGAAGATGCGCGCCAGCTCCTCGCGGGTATAGCGATGGAAGGCATCGCCATCGACGAAGGCCGCATGCACGTCCTCGCGGGCGAACATGCGCTCGAAGGTGCGTTTCACCGTAGTGGTGCCGGCCCCGGAGGAGCCGGTCACGGCGATGATGGGATATTCCCGCGACATCAGGCGCTCTCCGCTCCGACAAAGGCCTGCCGTACGGCATCGGGCAGCGCGACGCTGCGCCCCTGGGCCGGGTCCAACAGCACCAGGTTGAGGCGCGCCGTGGCTACCGGCCGGCCGCCTTCGGCATGCCGTACCCGATGATAGACCACGATAGCCTGGCTGGCCGGCTCCGGAATGGCTGTCTCCACCACCAGCGCATCCGGCCAGCGGGCCTCGGACTGGTACTGCACGGCGAGGTCGACCACCACGCTGGGAAAGCCGCCCATGTCCCACTCGGTGAGACCAAGGGCGCCGAAGGCCTGTATGCGCGCCTCATGCAGCAGCGATACCAGCGTATCGTGCCCCAGGTGTCGACCATAGTTCATGTCGGTGACGCGTACCGACAGCGGCTGCCTGTGCACGATGGCGGAATCGGGAAATGCCAGCTTGATGCGCTCCATGCTCACTCCCTGACTGTCGTTGCGGTAGATACAGGAGGCCGTGATCAGCCCTCCTGACGCTCCCGGGCAATGGCACGGTAGGCGATGTCGCGGCGGAACTGAACGCCGTCCCAGTGAATCGCCGCCACGCCTTGGTAGGCCAGATCGCGAGCCTTGGACACGCCCTGTCCCAGCGCGGTGACGCACAGCACACGCCCGCCGCTGGTCACGATACGCCCCTGGTCGTCCTCGGCGGTACCGGCATGGAAGACCTTGCAACCGGTCGCCTCTGCGGCGTCGAGCCCAACGATGGCGTCACCCTTGCGATAGCTGCCGGGATAACCGCCGGCGGCCAGTACCACGCCCACCGCAGCATGCGGGTCCCACTCGCAGGTGTGGCCGGCGAGCTCGCCCCGCGCCCCGGCCAGGCACAGCTCGGCGAGATCGGAGCGCAGACGCAGCATGATCGGCTGAGTCTCGGGATCGCCGAAGCGGCAGTTATACTCGATCACCTTGGGATTGCCCTCGGCGTCGATCATCAGGCCGGCATAGAGAAAACCGCTATAAGGGTGGCCCTCGGCAGCCATACCGTGAACGGTGGGCATGATGACCTGCTGCATGATGCGCTCGTGCACGCTCTCGGTTACCACCGGCGCTGGCGAATAGGCGCCCATGCCGCCGGTGTTGGGGCCGGCATCGCCATCCAGGGCGCGCTTGTGGTCCTGGCTGGTGGCCATGGGCAGCACGGTAGTGCCATCGACCATGACGATGAAGCTCGCCTCTTCACCTTCGAGGAACTCCTCGATCACCACCCGCGCACCGGCATCGCCGAAGGCATTGGCCTCGAGCATGTCGCGTACCGCCGCCTCGGCCTCGGCCAGGGTCATGGCCACGATCACGCCCTTGCCTGCGGCCAGGCCGTCGGCCTTGATCACGATCGGTGCGCCCTGCTCGGCCAGGTAGACGAGCGCCGGCTCGACCTCGGTGAAGGTGCGATAGGCCGCGGTGGGAATGGCGTGGCGGGCGAGGAAATCCTTGGTGAAGGACTTCGAGCCCTCCAACTGAGCAGCCCCCTGGGTCGGCCCGAAGATGGCCAGCCCGGCTTCGCGGAAGCGATCCACCACGCCTTCGACCAGCGGAGCCTCGGGACCGACGATGGTCAGCTCCACGCCCTCGTCGCGGGCAAAGGCCAACAGGCGCTCCAGCTCGGTCGCCTCGATGGCAACGTTGATCAGCCCGGGCTCGTGGGCGGTACCGGCATTGCCGGGAGCCACGAATACCCGCTCGACAAGGGGCGACTGGCCGATTTTCCAGGCCAGGGCATGTTCGCGGCCACCGCCGCCGATGATCAAAACCTTCATCCGCTTGCTTTTCCTGTTTCGTACCGATCAGGCCCGACCATGCGGCGAACCTGGCATTCGGCTATAAGACGTCGCGGCATTATGGCAGAAAGCGGCCCCGGACGCCGCCCCGCGCAGCCTGCCTACTTGTCGTCTTCCTTGTCCGAGCTGTCCTTCGGCTCCGGCTTGCCCGGCTGTCCCTGGCCGATCGCCTGCTGCCAGAAGCGCATGTTCTCCTCGGCCATTTCGCGCATTAGCTCCATGGGCGAGTGGCGCATCGCCTGCTGCCACTGATCCTGCATGCGCTTCTGCTGCTCGAGCATCAGTTGGGTGCCCTGCTCCAGATAACGGGCCAGCGGCAGCGGCTGTGCCATGTCATAGACACGGATAAACTGGGCCAGCAGATCGTTGGAAAAGACCTCGGCCTCACCGTCAGCCTGCTCCTGCTCGATGATGATCGACAGCAGAATGGTACGGGTCAGGTCCTCACCGGACTTTGCATCCTCGACGCGGAAC
This sequence comes from Halomonas sp. MCCC 1A11062, assembly GCF_021404355.1. NCBI lineage: Bacteria > Pseudomonadati > Pseudomonadota > Gammaproteobacteria > Oceanospirillales > Halomonadaceae > Halomonas > Halomonas sp. MCCC 1A11062. The sequence continues at coordinate 211,831 of NZ_JABFTW010000006.1, read as the reverse complement.
GGCTCCTCGTCGAGAATCAGGCGCCGCAGATCTTCCAGCGTTACATAGCGGCTCTGTTGGGTATCATAGAGCCTGCGGTTGGCATACTTGCGAATCACGCGCACGACGGCACTCCTTATGGGAAAGGCAGGTTTGCCCTTGGCTGCTATTGTGCACCGCGCTACCGCCCTTGCAAATCGAAGCGACAAACGAGGCCCGATGAACCTGATTCTGCTGGCTCCGGAAGATATCCGGCACGACCGCCTGGCGTGCTTGCGCGACCCGCGCCGCCTGCGTCACCTGAAGGAAGTGCATCGCGCCCGGGTCGGCGACGTCCTGGCCCTGGGCATACAGGGCGGCGGCATCGGTCGCGGTGAGCTCACGCTGCTCTCCGACGATGAAGCCCGCTTTACGCTCGAGGCGCTCGACACGCCCCCGCCGCCGGCGCTGCCGGTGCACCTGGTGCTGGCCCTGCCGCGCCCGCGCATGCTGGCCAGAAGCCTCGAGCATGTCACCGCCATGGGGGTGAAACGGATCACCCTGCTGCATACCCGTCGGGTGGAGAAGAGCTACTGGCAGTCGCCGGAGCTCGAGCCGGCGAAGATTCACGAGCACCTGGTGCTGGGCCTCGAGCAGGCGCGGGACACGGTACTGCCCGACGTCAGCGTGGCCAAGGGCTTTCGCCCCTTCGTCGAGGAGCGGCTACCGCTGCTGCTCGACGGCCGCCGCGGGCTCGTCGCCCACCCGGGCATGCCCAATCCCTGCCCCACCGGCCTGAGCGAGCCCTGCGTGCTGCTCATCGGGCCCGAGGGCGGTTTCATCCCGTATGAGGTGGAGCGGCTGCTCGAGGCGGGCTGCGAGGGCATCCATCTTGGCCCCCGCATCCTGCGGGTGGAAACCGCCGTGGTCGCCCTGCTCGCCCGGCTGTTCTGATGCCTGGCAGGCAGAATCAGGCCTCGTCGTCCTCGACATCGTCGTCCTCGATGTCGCCCTCGTCCTCGCCCTCGTAGCGCATCACCTCAGCATCGTCGCCGCAGTCGGGCGAATTGAGGAAGGTGCGAGTGACGTCGAGCAGGCCCAGATGGCCGATGGTGCGCCTACCCAGCAGCAGCGGGTAGTGCATCTCTTCCCGGTCACGCAGGCTAAACTGCTCCTCGTGGATGGTATCGCCCATGCAGATCTTCATCAGCACCACCGGACGCTCGTCGCGACCGCCGGCCCCGCGCACGCGAATGTCGCGGTAGAGCGGCAGCTCCAGGCTCTCCTCGAACGGCTCGCCGCTGGCCTCATCGGTCAATTCCAGGCGAAAGCGCACCCACTCCTCGCCGTTCTTGTCGAAGGTCTCGATATCGCGGGCATCCAGAGAAGAGGTCAGGGCGCCGCTGTCCAGCTTGGCCTTGACTTCGACCCCCCAGGGTTCGAGCGTACTCTTCTCGACCCAGCCGTACACGACCGGCTCCTCTGCCATGGCCGGCCCCGCCAGCAACAGCGCGCCCACCGTTGCCAATAGCCGGTTACGCAACTTTCGAGCCGAATCTTTCCGGTACACTCTCTTCATGACGATAGCTCCTTTGTCGTCGATGCTCAGTCTGCCGCGGCATGTCACAGCCGCCCGAACATTGTTACATTTACTACACTATTCGTGTCACCAAGGATAAGGAGAGCGAAACGATGACATACCCCCGCATGAAAAGGATGCTCATTTCCGCCTCGGCCGGCCTGCTGCTTACCGGCCTTGCCACTGGCGTACAGGCGCAGTTCGAGCCTCAGGGGCTCTACTCCTCCCGGGCGCTCTTCGATGCCGAGGTGCATTTCGAGGCGGCACCGGACAGCCAGCCGGGCGAGGTGGTCGATATTCTGCTCGGCGATGATCGGCAGGTACATGCCATCGTCGTTCGCCCTGACGCCAACCTGGTAGAGAATGGCGACTACCTGGTGATCACCAACGCCCACTACCGGCTGATCAACTACGAGGATGATGGCGAAACGGTCCATGACATCATCGTCGATGCCGATCCGGAGTCGCTGGAGGCCATGCCGCGCTACGACCAGGAGTGGTGGGACATGGCGCGCGAGCGCACCCGCGAGGCGTGGCATAGCGCCGGAGAAGGCGCCGACAGCGCCTGGCAGCAGACCCGTCGCGGCGCCGATCGCGTCGGCGAAGGAGCCGAACAGGCCTGGGAGCGCACCCAGGAAGGCGCCGAACGGGCCGGACGTACTATCAGCGAGACCCTAGATCGCTGGACCAACAACTAGGCCCGCAGCTTGTTAAGCGCCTCATCTTGCCATAACTGGCGCCCCGCTCTGGCTCACCGGTCAGAGCGGGGTCACCGGTTCAACGCTGCAGCCGCTGCAGCAAGCTCAAGGTCGCGAAGCCGTCCGGCGTGACGCCGATGCTGCGCTGGTAATCGCGCAGGCCGCGCCGGGTATTCGGCCCCATCACACCATCAGGCGCACCGACATCGAAGCCACGGGCATTGAGCGCCTGCTGCATCTCACGTACCTGACTGCGCGAGAGCGGCTGCTCGTCGCGCGGCCAGTCACTGCGGATACCATCTCGTTCCGCGATCCTGTCGGCCAGGGTGCCCACTGCCAAGGCATAGCTGGTGGCGTTGTTGTAGCGCAGGATGGCACGGTAGTTGGGACCCACCAGGAAGGCCGGCCCTTGGGCGCCCGCCGGGGCCAGCACTGAGGCCTGGTCGAAGGCCGGCAGGCTGCCACCGCCGAGACGGCTTACCCCCTGTGCCGCCCACTCCTGGCTCGAACGCCGCGTGGTAAGTTCGGTCTGGGCATAGTCGAAATCACTCGGCAGCCGCACCTCGACGAACCAGGGCTGGCCGGGCTGCCAACCCGCCCGCGCCAGGTAGTTGGCGGTAGAAGCCATCACGTCCGGGATGCTGCCCCAGATATCACGGCGACCGTCGCCGTCACCATCCACCGCGTAAGCCTCGAAGCTGGAAGGAATGAACTGGGTGTGGCCCATGGCGCCGGCCCAGGAGCCGACCATGCGCTCGGGTGCAATGTCGCCGGCCTCGATGATGCGCAGCGCGGCCAGCAATTCACCGCGAGCGAAATCGCTGCGCCGGCCGTCGAAGGCCAGGGTCGCCAGCGCTTCCAGGGTAGAAAAATCGCCAAAATTGCCGCCGTAGTTGCTCTCGATGCCCCAGATCGCCACGATGATTTCGGCCGGCACGCCGTAACGCTGCTCCATGCGCCGAGCCGTGTCGCGATGCTCGGCCAGCTTGGCCCGCCCCTGGCTCACACGCGCCTGGGAAACGGCCGTCTCGAGATACTGCCAGATGGGACGTACGAACTCTGGCTGGGAACGGTCGAGTTCGATGACACGCGGCCGGTAACGCACACCATCCAGCGCCCGCGACAGGGTCGCCTCGCTGATGCCCTCCGCCCGAGCCTGACGACGGAAGTCGCGCAGCCAGGCCTGGAAGTCGGCAGGTGGGGCGGGCTCCGCCTCGCTGCGGGCAGGTGCGGTGGCATTGCTGGATGCCGAAGCGGCACTCGAATCGGCAGCGCTCGGCGGGCGCTCGTCGGCCGCCGCCTCCTGCACGGGCGTGATGGAGCCGGATTGACACCCGGCAAGAGCCAGGGTGAGTAGAGCGACTGGGAACAGAGGACGAATCATGGCGCGGTATTCCTTTACGTCGAAGGCCACCGATAATGGCGCAGAAGCGGTCTTCAGACCAGCCCTGCCGCACGCGGAAAGCGTCGCTTTGTGTAACCGCGTGCCTTACCTCACTTGGGGTCGTTCTCGCGCGGCTGATGCACCGCGTTGCTATCCGTTTCCAGACCGCTCTTGAGTTCGTGAGTGAGCGGGTCGTAGTTGGGTCTGAGCTCGTCCTTCACCGTACCGCTCCACAGCTTGGAGCCGACGAAGTAGCCCGCCCGGCCGATCACGTGAGCCGCCACCGGCGCGGTCATCAACACGAAGACGATGATGGCGAAGGCCCGCGCCACCACCGCCACCTCTCCGAAATGCACGGCCACCGCCAGCATGATCAGGATCACTCCCAGCGCCGCCGCCTTGGTGGTGGCATGCATGCGAGTGAGCAGATCGGGCAGACGCAGAATACCCAGCGCTGCCAGCAGCATGAAGATGGCACCGGTGAGGATCAGAAAGCCCTTGATGGTCTCAATCATCCCGCGGTCCTCCACGCTCCAGGAAACGGGCAAAGCCGATGGCGGCCAGAAAGCCCATCAGCGCGATCACGATGGCGGCATCCAGAAAGCTGGAGACGTCGGTGCGAATGGCATAGACGCCCACCAACCCCACCACGATGCTGGCGAACAGCTCCAGCGCCACCACTCGGTCGGGCAGGCTGGGACCTCTCACGACACGCACGAAGGCCAGGATCAGAGCGATGCCCATCAGCACCTGGCTTATCAGAATCACTGTAGCCATATCACTCCCCACTCGGCCTTGGCGTACTCAACGGAACAGCTCCAGTGCACGGTATTCCATTTCCTTGAGGTTGCGGCGCAGCTCCTCTTCATCGTCGAGGAACATGGCGTGGATGTAGAGCACCTTGCGGTCGTCGGAAACGTCCAGGCTCAAGGTGCCCGGGGTCAGCGAGATCAGGTTGGCGACCATGGTGATCTCCAGCTCGGTGCGCGCCTCGAGGGGCATGGCGATCACCCCCGGCTTCATGTGCCAGGGCGGAGTCAGGATATCGAACCCGACCCGCAGGTTGGCCTGCACCAGCTCCTTGATGAAGAAGCCGAGGAATCTGAGGATCCGCGGCACCCGCGCCGGATAGCCGGTCAGGGCGTCGACCTGCGGTTCGATCAGTACCAGGGTGATGTAGCCGAAGACCAGCCCGACCACCAGGTTGAGCCCCGAGAAGTCGCCGGAAAGGATGACCCAGGCCATCGCCAGCAGCAGGTTCCAGATAGCTCCCGTCATGGCGACACCTCCTCATCCGGCGCTTCGATCAGAGCGTCCTCGACCCCGACCTCGGCACCCAGCACCGCTTCGATATACCCCTGCGGGTTCATCAGCTGATCGCCGATCTGATTCATCATCGCCATCAGCGGCTCGGCGAGCACGCCGATCAGCAGCGCAAACAGGGCCAGCACCGCCACCGGCAGATACATCAGCCACAGACTCGGCGGCACCATGCGGCTGTCGTCACCCACCACCACCTCTTCGGGGGGTACCAGGTTGTCCTCTGGCAGGGACTTCCAGAATACCTCGTTCCAGATCTTGACCATGGAATAGAGGGTCATCAGCCCCACCAGCAGCGCCACCGCGGTCACCACATAGGCTTCCGCCTCGATGCCCGCGCGCACGATGACGAACTTGGCGAAGAAGCCCGACAGCGGCGGCACCCCGGCCAGCGAGAAGGCGGAGAGGAAGAAGGCCACCGCCAGCCAGGGACGCTCGCGATAGAGTCCGCCCATCTTCTTCAGCTCGTAGGTACCCTGCAAGCGCCGGGTAATGCCGCTGATGAGGAACAGGTTGGTCTTGACCACCATATTGTGCATCACGGCGAAGATGCCCCCGGCGATGGCCAGCGGGGTATACAGTGCCAGACCGAGAATCATGTAGCCGATCTGGCTGACGATGTGGAACGACAGGATGCGGCGGAATTCGAACTGCGCCGCAGCCCCCAGCACACCGGTGACCATGGTCAGGGCGGCGCCCCAGATCAGCAGCTCCTGGGTGTAGCCGAGGGTCTGGTCGAACAGCAGGGTGAAGAAGCGGAACAGGGCGTAGACGCCGACCTTGGTCAGCAGCCCGGCGAACAGCGCCGACACCGCCACGGGCGGCGTGTGGTAGGAAGCCGGCAGCCAGAAGAACAACGGGAACGCCGCCGCCTTGATGCCGAAGGCGACCATGAACATCACCGCCAGTACCTCGACCATGCCCTGGTGTTCGGCCACGGCCAGGCGCTGGGCGGCATCCGCCATGTTGAGCGTACCGACCATGCCGTAGAGTAGCCCCACCGCGGAGAGAAAGATCACCGAGGCCAGCAGATTGAGGGTGACGTACTTGATCGCCCCCTCCATCTGCGCCTTCTCGCCGCCGAGAATCAGCAGCGCGAAGGAGGCCACCAGCATCACTTCGAACCAGACATAGAGGTTGAACACGTCGCCGGTGAGAAAGGCGCCGGCGACGCCGGCCAGCAGCAGGTGCATCAGCGGGTAGTAGCCGAAGCGCTCGTGGCCGGGGCCGGTCGAAGCCAGCGAATAGATCGACAGTACCAGTCCCATGATACCGGTGAGCACGATCATCACCGCGCTGAGCATGTCAGCTACCAGGGTGATGCCGAAGGGAGCCTGCCAACCCCCCATCTGGATCACCACGTAACCCTCCTGGGTTACGGACACCAGCAGCCACAGCGACACGCCGAGCAGTGCGAGGTTACCGGCCACGGCAGTGAAACGCTGCATGGGACGAGAGCGCCAGAACAGCAGCGAAATGGCCCCCGACAGCAGCGGCAGAAGAACGGGAAGGGCGACTTCGGGCCTCACGTATCGGTTTCCTTCATCTTGTCCAGGTCATCGGCCTTGACGATTTCGTAGGCCCGGCGAATCAGCACCACGGCGAACGCCAACACGCCGAAGGCGATCACGATGGCGGTCAATACCACGGCCTGGGGCAAGGGGTCGGCCACCGGGCCCAACGGCGCCGCGAGCCCCTCGGGGATCAGCGGCGGCGCGCCGCGGGTCATGCCGGCAGTGGTGAAGATCAGCAGATTGGCGGCGTTGGAGAGCAGCATCAGCCCGATCACCAGCTTGACGATCGAACGCCGCAACATGAGAAAGATGGCGGCCGCATAGAGCAGGCCAACGGCCACGGCCATTACCGGTTCCATCGCGTTCCTCCCTCCGAAGTCGTGGATGAGGCACCCGCAGCGCCCACGTGCTCAAGGTTCATCCTTGTCCACCTCCATCAGCGTCATGACCATGGCCAGTACCGAGCCCAGCACGGCGAGATAGACCCCGATGTCGAAGATCAGCGGGGTCGAGGCGTAGAAATCGACGCCCGGGATCGTCCACCACTGGGCGGTGAGGAAGGGCTGATCGACGAACCAGGCGGGGAACACCGAGATCATGCCGAGCAGCAACCCCATGCCGATCAGATCGCGGGGGTCGACCATGCGCAGCACCTCGCGGGTGGCGCTGACGCCGAAGGCGAACAGGTAGAGCGTGAAGGCCCCCGCCGCCACCAGCCCGGCGATGAAACCGCCGCCGGGCTCGTCGTGGCCACGCAGCAGCAGGAACACGGAGAACAGCAGCTGCAGCGGCATCAGGATACGCGCCGCCGTGTGCAGTATCAGCGTACCGGACTTAACCATGGCTCGACTCCTTCTCCTGCGCCGTCGGCTTGGCCGGCTTCACCGGCGCCCTCAGCTTGAGCATGGCGATGACCCCGATGGCGGCCAGGGCCAGCACGAAGATCTCGCCCAAGGTATCCAGCGAGCGGTAATCGACCAGGATCACGTTGACGATGTTGCGCCCGTGGGCCAGCGGCACGCTGTTCTCGATCATGTACTCGGAGATCGGCACGAACTGGTCGATGCCCCAGGCGGTAAGGATCAACAGCGTGACCAGCACGCCCACGCTGCCCGCCACCAGCACGTCACGCACCCGCTCCAGCGGCGTCGACAGGCTGGCGAAGCGCGGCAGGCGGAACAGCACCAGCACCAGCAGGATGACCGTCAGGGTTTCCACCAGCAGCTGAGTGATACCCAGGTCCGGAGCGCTGAACAGGATGAAGGTGAGCGCGATGGAGAAGCCCATGATGCCCACCGACACCACCGCGCTGAGCCGCGAGCGGGCGACGGCGGCGAACAATGCGCCGAGCACCATCATGGCGACCACCACCACTTCGTGGAAGCGCACGTCGAGTTCGAAGGCGATCTCCAGCGGATGCCTGAGCAGCAGCGAGTTGCCCAGCAGCGCGATCAGCACCAGCACCATCACCAGGATGTAATTGCGCATGTAGCCGTTCTGCAGAATACGGGTCTGCCACTCGGACACCACCGTGATCCAGTGCATGAACGCCTCGTAGCCCGCTTCCGGGCCGCGCGCCATGACCGGATCGAGCCGTGCCAGATGAGCGCGCACGCGGTCCCAGCGCTTGAACAGCAGGTAGCCCAGCGCCAGGGTCACGATCGACATGACCAGCGGCAGATTGATGCCGTGCCACAAGGAGAGGTAGACGGTCACCGGCTCGCCCATGACCGCCGAGGCGGCTGCCGTGAGCACCCCCATGCCGGCGATCACCGGCACCACGCCGAGCAGCAGCGACAGCGCCGCCAGACAGGCCGGGCCCAGCAGCATCGACAGCGGCGCCTCGTGCGCCACCCGCGGCGTCGCCCGACGCTCGCCGAAGAACGGCCGCAGCGCGATGATCGCAGCCACGGCGATGGTCAAAAACGCCGAGACGAAGGCCAGCAGCAGCACCAGCCAGCCGAAGGTCTGCGCATCGAGGGCCGCCTCGAACATCATCTCCTTGGCGATGAAGCCGAACAGCGGTGGCGCCCCGGCCAGCGACAGCGCGGCGATGACGGCAACCACCGCCGTCACCGGCATCAGCGGTCGCAAGCCGCCCATGGCGGTGATGTCCTTGGTGCCGGTCTCGTGATCGAGGATACCGGCCACCATGAACAGCGCGCCCTTGTACAGCGAGTGGGCGAGCAGGAAGGTGACGAAGGTGATCAACGCCCCCTCGGTGCCGATACCGAGCAGCATCGTCAGGGTGCCGAGCGCCATCACCGTGGAGTAGGCCAGCATCTTCTTGATGTTGGTGTGACGGATGGCCAGGAAGGCGCCGGTGAACATGGTCAGGGCACCGACCACCGACAGAATGCCGACCCACGCCTCGGTGCCGCCGAGGCTCGGATGCAGGCGGGCCAGCAGGTAGATGCCCGCCTTGACCATGGTGGCCGAGTGCAGATAGGCCGACACCGGCGTGGGGGCGGCCATGGCATTGGGCAACCAGAAGTGGAACGGGAACTGCGCCGACTTGGTGAAGGCCGCCAGCAGCAGGCACAGCAGCATCGGCAGGTAGAGATCGTGCTCGCGCAGGTCGATGCCGCCGGCGCTGATCTCGGCCAGCGACCAGCTGCCACTGGCGTTGCCCAACAGCACCAGCCCCGCCATCAGCGCCAGCCCGCCGGCGAAGGTGACGAACAGCCCCTGACGCGCCGACTTGCGCGCCTCGATGTCGGCATGGCTGAAGCCGATCAGCAGGTAAGAGGTGATGCTGGTCAGTTCCCAGAACACGAACAGGGTCAGCAGGCCATCGGCCAACACCAGGCCCAGCATCGACACCATGAAGGCCAGGATGACGATGTGGAAGCGCACCAGATCGCGATGCCCCTTGAGATAGCCGCCCGCATAGATCAGCACGAAGGTGCCGATCACGGTGATCAGCAGCGCGAACAACAGCGCCAGGCCATCGATGACGAAGCTCAGGCTCATGCCCAGCGACGGCACCCAGTCGAGTTCGAGAAAGAGTACTTCGCCGCGCATCACCGTCGGCACCTGGCCCAGGAACCAGAGTGCCAGCGCGGCCGGAAACGCGGCCAGCACGAAGCTGGCACGCCCACCGAACCAGCGGTGCAGCAACGGCGCAAAGGCGGCCAGCACGAATCCCGATAGCACGGCTAGTTGCATCATGCAGTTCCCTTCTGTTCAGTTCATCGTCCGGACATGGCGCCTCGCCACCTCGCAGCGCCGACATCGACGGCAGAGCCTGCCGGGACGTCCGGGTATCCCCCGCACAGCGTGACGTCGCGATTAAAGAAATCCGTGCTGCGGCCGAAAAAATACGCCCAAAGGATGAGCGTCGGCAGCCGGGCCAAACCTGTATATTGCAGCGCAAAAGGATTAGACTTTGCGCCGCGGCTGGCTACGGTGAGCGTTGATTTCACGACGAAACGGCTTGCTAGTATAGCGATTTCAAAACGTTTCTTCATTACACCGTTCCCAACGACCCGGCCCTGCGCTCCTCGATCGATACCATTAGCCTGTGTGCGCGGTGCTCGGGCAGATTACGCCACGACGGATCTCTCTGTGCTGTGGTGCGACGCATCGACCGCCGCCAGAATGGACGAACCGCCATGTCGTTGCTGTGGATCCCCCTGCTTACCATTGCCGGTATCTTCGTGCCGGTGATGACCTCGCGCCACGGCCGCAAAGCCTGCGTCACCGCCACGCTGATCGCCCCGCTGCTCGCCCTCGGCCTGGTGCTGCTGCACGCCCCGGCCGTGCTCGGCGGCGACGTGGTCAGCCTACGCATACCCTGGATGCCCCTGCTGGGCCTGGATCTCGCGCTGCGGATCGACGGCCTCACACTGCTCTTCTCCCTGCTCATCCTGGGTATCGGTAGCCTGATCCTGCTGTACGCCGGCTTCTATCTCTCGGCCGAGGAGGACGACGGCCGTTTCCTCGCCTACATGATGCTGTTCATGACCGCCATGCTCGGCATCGCCATGGCCGACAACCTGATCCTGCTGTGGCTGTTCTGGGAGCTCACCAGCATCTCCTCGTTCCTGCTGATCGGCTTCTGGGGCCACCGCAGCGATGCCCGGCGTGGCGCACGCATGGCGTTGACCGTCACCGGTGCCGGCGGCCTCGCCCTGCTGGCCGGCATCCTGCTGATCGGCCAGGCGGTGGGCAGCTTCGCCATGGGTGACGTGCTGGCGGCTGGCGATCTTATCCGCGCCTCGGAGCACTATCCGCTGATCGTGGCCCTGGTGCTGCTGGGCGCCTTCACCAAGTCGGCGCAGTTCCCATTCCACTTCTGGCTGCCCCACGCCATGGCCGCCCCTACGCCCGTATCGGCGTTCCTGCACTCGGCCACCATGGTCAAGGCAGGCGTGCTGCTGATGGCGCGTCTCAACCCGGCGCTGGGCGACACCGCGCTGTGGGCGGTCAGCCTGTCGCTGGTGGGTCTGGCCACTATGCTCTACGCCGCCTGGTTCGCCCTGCTCGAGCGCGACCTGAAGGGCATTCTGGCCTTCTCCACCGTCAGCCACCTGGGCCTGATCACGCTGCTGCTGGGGCTCGGCAGTCCGCTGGCCATCGTTGCCGCCGTGTTTCACATCCTCAATCATGCCACCTTCAAGGCGGCGCTGTTCATGATGGTCGGCATCATCGACCATGAAACCGGCACCCGCGACATCGACCGGCTCGGCGCGCTGTGGTCGATGATGCCGCTGACCGGCACCATGACCATTCTGGCCGGCTCCGCCATGGCCGGTTTCCCGCCGTTCAACGGCTTCCTGTCGAAGGAGATGCTGTTCGAAGAGAGCCTGCTCAACAACCTGCTCGGCGCACTGAGCATCGTCATCCCGCTGCTGGTGGTGGTGGCTGCCATGCTCTCGGTGGCCTACTCGCTGCGGTTGATCTGGAGCCTGTTCTTCGCCGAGCCCAAACTGACCCGCGAGCAGAAAGCGCTGCCACCGATGAAGGTGCACGACCCGTCGCGGGGCATGCTGGCCCCCGGGCTGTTCCTGGCCGCCATGAGCCTGCTGGTGGGACTGTTCCCGATGACCCTGGCGGCCCCGCTGCTGCACGCGGCGAGCCTCGCCGTGCAGGGCGAGACCACCCCGGTGGTCAGCCTGGCCCTGTGGCACGGCCTCAACCTGCCGCTACTGATGAGCGTGGCTGCAGTGGCCGGCGGCGTGCTGGTGCTGCGCCAGCATCGGCGTCTGGCCGGCATCGCCGCCCTGTTCCATGAGCGCAACGCCGGGCTGATCTTCGAGGCAGCGGTGCAGCGGCTGATCAAGGCGACCCTGTGGCTGACCCTGCGCCTGGAGAACGGCTCCCTGCAGCGTTACCAGGCGCTGCTGATCCTGAGCGCCCTGGCCATGGCCGCCATCGGCCTGACCCAACTGGAGTCGCTGACCGGCGAGCGCGGCCAGCAGCCGCTCGACGGCATGCTGTTCCTCGGCGCCGGCCTGATGGTGTTCGGCGCCATCGGTAGCGCCCTGAGTCATCGCTGGCGGCTGGTGTCGCTGCTGATGCTCTCGGTGGTGGGACTGTCGGTCTCGCTGACCTTCGTGCGCTTCTCCGCTCCCGACCTGGCCCTGACCCAACTGTCGGTGGAGGTCGCCTCGATGATCCTGATGATCCTGGCGCTGTTCTTCCTGCCTCAGCGCCCACCGCTGCTGGTCTCGAGCCGACGCATTCTACGTGACCTGATACTCGCCACCTCGCTGGGTCTGGTGGTGGCCATGCTCAACTACGCCCTGTTGACCCGAGAGACCCTGACCATCGCCGACTACTTCCTGCGCGAGAGCGTGCCCGGCGGCGGCGGCACCAACGTGGTCAACGTCATCCTGGTCGACTTCCGCGGCTTCGATACCCTGGGCGAGATCACCGTGCTCACCCTGGCCGGCCTCGCCACCTTCAAGCTGCTCAACCGTCTGCGCCTGTTCATGCCCTCGGGCAACATCGAGGGTATCCGCTGGTCGCGGCATCGCTATCCGCTGATCCTGTCGGTGGTGGCCCAGATCCTGCTGCCGCTGGCGTTGCTGGTGTCGGTGTACATCTTCCTGCGTGGCCACAACCAGCCGGGCGGCGGCTTCATCGCCGGGTTGATCACCGCCACCGCGCTGATCCTGCAGTACATGGCACGCGGCCACGACTGGACCCGCGAGCGACTGCCGATCTCCTATCCGATCGTTGCCGTATCGGGGCTGGCCGTGGCGCTGGCCACGGGCCTGGGCAGTTGGCTGTTCGGCTTCCCCTTCCTGACCTCGGCCTTCGGCCATTTCCACCTGCCCGTGGTAGGAGAGTTCGAGCTGGCCACGGCGATGCTGTTCGACGTCGGCGTCTATCTCGCCGTGGTGGGTGCCGTGCTGATGATCCTGATCAACCTGGGCCGCGTCACCACGGTCAATCGCCCAACGCTGGAGGAACGCTGATGGAAGCCCTGTTCTCCCTCGTCGTCGGCGTGCTCACGGCGAGTGGCATCTATCTGCTGCTGCGCGGGCGCACCTTCCCTGTCATCGTCGGCCTGGCACTGCTCGGCTACGCGGTGAACCTGTTCCTGTTCTCCACCGGCGGGCTCAATACTCACGCAGCGGCGGTGATCGGCGACTCGATCACCCCCACCGACCCGCTACCCCAGGCCCTGGTGCTCACCGCCATCGTGATCGGCTTCGCCATGACCGCTTTCGTCGTGATCCTGGCGATCCGCGCCCGCGGCGACCTCGGCTCCGACCATGTCGACGGCCAGCAAGGCGAGGATGGAGACGCCCCACGATGAACCAGCATCTGATTTCTCTGCCCATCCTGCTGCCGATGTTCAGCGCCCTGGTGCTGCTGCTGTCGGGCAAGGCCAGCGACCGGACTCACCGTCGCCTGAGCATCGCCTTCACCACCCTGCTGGTCATCGTCACCCTGCTGCTGTTGCAGCAGGCGGCCAGCGGCGAACTGACCTTCTACGCACTGGGCAACTGGCAGGCCCCCTTCGGCATCGTGCTGATGCTCGACCGCCTCTCGGCGCTCATGCTGGGCCTGACCGCCGTGCTGGCGCTGGGCTGCGTGATCTTCGCCAGCGCCGGTGACGACGTCCGCGGCAGCAACTTCCACGGCCTCTTCCAACTGCAGCTGATGGGGTTGAACGGCGCCTTTCTCACCGGCGACATCTTCAACCTGTTCGTCTTCTTCGAGATCACGCTGCTCGCCTCCTATGCCCTGCTGATGCACGGCGGCGGCAAGGAGCGGGTCGGCGCCGGGCTGCACTACGTGATCCTCAACGTGGCCGGCTCGGCGCTGTTCCTGATCGCACTGGGCGTGCTGTATGGAGCGACCGGTACCCTCAACATGGCGGACATGGGACGTCGGGTCGCCACCATGTCCGGCGACCAGGCCGCCCTGGTCACTGCCGGCGCCCTGCTGCTGATCGTGGTGTTCAGCCTCAAGGCCGCCCTGCTGCCGCTCTACTTCTGGCTGCCGCGCACCTACTCCTCGGCACCCGCACCGGTGGCGGCGCTGTTCGCCATCATGACAAAGCTCGGCCTCTACGCCATTCTCCGCGTGCACAGCCTGATCTTTGCCGACAGCGACGCCGAATCCGCCATACAGGGCTGGCTGTGGTGGTCGGGGCTGGCCACCATCCTGCTGGCCGCCATCGGTGTACTGGCGGCCCGCGACCTGCGCCCCCTGGTGGCCTACCTGGTGCTGATCTCGGTAGGCACCCTGCTGGCGGCCGCCAGCCTGGGTACCACCGCTGCCACAACCGCCCTGCTCTACTACCTGCCCCACACCACGCTGATCTGCGGCGTGCTGTTCTTGATCGCCGAGCTGATCGGTCAGCAGCGCGGCAAGGCCGGTACGCGTCTGGTGCGCGCCCGCCGGTTGCACCAGCGCTACCTGCTCGGCGGTCTGTTCCTGGCCGCAGCGGTCGGCGTGGTCGGTCTGCCCCCGCTGGCCGGCTCCCTGGCTAAGCTGCTGCTGATGCAGGCCGCAGAGGGCAGCGCCCGGCTATGGCTGTGGCCGCTGCTGCTGCTGGCCGGCCTGAGCGCCCTGATCGCCATGTCGCGGGCGGGGTCGGTATTCTTCTGGGCCAGCTACAAAGGCGAGGTGGCCTCCGGCAAGGTCACCCGCCCCCAGCTCGTCGGCGTGATCTGGCTGCTGGCCAGCGCTCCCCTGCTGGTCGTCTTCGCCGGGCCCATCAGCCACTACGCCCAAGCCACCGCGGAGCAGCTGGCCATGCCCCAGGTCGTGATTCAGCAGTTGCTGAGCGACGAACCGACCCGGGATCTGGTGCAGTCTCGCCAGCCGCTCCATGACGAGACGCAGGGAGACACGCTATGAAGGCCATGGGACGTTTCCTGCCCACCCCCACCCTGTCGCTGGTGCTGCTGGTGGTATGGCTGTTGATGGTGCGCAGCATCGCACCCGGCCAGCTGCTGCTCGGCACGGTGCTGGCCGTGGGCATTCCGCTGTTGACGCAGGGTTTCTGGGAGCCGCTGCCGCGGGTCAAGCATCCGCTCAAACTGGTCTGGTTCGTGCTCGTGGTGATGTGGGACATCGTCAAGGCCAACGTGCATGTCAGCCTGCTGATCCTGCTGCCGCGGCGCGAACCGCACCCGGGCTTCGTCGAGTACCCGCTGGAGGTGAAGGACCGCCTGGCCATCACCCTGCTGGCCAACACCATCACCATGACGCCGGGCACGGTATCGACCAACATCCGTCTCGACGGCTCTTCGCTGCTGATCCATGTCCTCGACCTCGACGACGAACAGGCCCTGATCCGCGAGATCCGCGATCGCTACGAGCGCCCGCTCAAGGAGATCTTCGAATGCTAGACACAGCCTTGCTGATCAGCCTGACGCTCATCGTGCTGGCCATGGCCATGAACGTCTATCGCCTGGCCATCGGCCCGGACGTACCCGACCGTCTGCTGGCCCTCGATACGCTCTACGTCAACTCGATCGCCCTGATCGTGCTGCTGGGGCTGTGGCTCAACACCAAGACCTACTTCGAGGCGGCGATCCTGATCGCCATGCTTGGGTTCATCGGCACCATGGCCGTTTGCCGCTATCTGCTGCGCGGCGACATCATCGAATAGGGGACACCACATGACCTTCTACGTCATTGCCGAAGGTGTGATCGCCTTCCTGCTGATAGCCGGCGGGGTGTTCGCTTTCACCGGCTCGCTGGGGATGCTGCAGTTCAAGGACTTTTTCATGCGCCTGCACGGCCCCACCAAGGGCACCACGCTGGGCATCGGCTGTGTGCTGATCGCCTCGATGATCTACTTCACCATCACCCAGCGCGAGCTGCACGTGCAGGAGCTGCTGATCACCCTGTTTCTGTTCATCACCGCCCCGGTGACGGGGCACATGCTGGCCAAGACCGGGCTGCACATGCACCTGCGCTTCACCACCGGCACCCGCGGCTCGGTGCCGGAGTTCCGCGACGAGGACGTGGGCCAGAGCCGGGTGGCGCGTCCGGCCCGCGCCAAACATCCCTGGAAGTATCGCAAGCAGAAGCGTTCGCGCCTGTTCCGCTGAAACGAGAGCCGATCAGGTGGCCTGATCGGCTCTCTCCCGCTTCACGCCCAGCCGCCCAGCTCGTTGTCGATGATCGCCAGCAACGCCTGGATATGATCGTCGCGGTCGTTGAGACAGGGAATGTAGGTGAAACGCTCTCCCCCCGCGGCGAGGAAGCTGTCGCGAATCTCCTCGTTGATCTCCTCCAGGGTCTCGACACAGTCGGCGGAGAAGGCCGGGGAAATCACCGCAATGTGTTTCCTGCCCTGGCGCGCCAGCTCGGCCACGTGGTCGACGGTCTGCGGGCCGACCCACTCCTCGGGGCCGAACTGCGACTGAAAGGCGGTCTGAATCTCGCCCTCCGCCCAGCCAAGCCGTTCGCGCAGCAGTCGCGTGGTCTTCTGGCACTGGCAGTGGTAGGGGTCGCCCTCGAGCAGAAAGCGCTTGGGCACGCCGTGGTACGAGGCCACCAGCACTTCCGGTGCCGACTCGGCCGCGGCGTAGGCCTCACGCACCGAGTTGCTCAGCGCCTCGAGATAGGCCGGGTGCTCGAAGTAGGCCGGCACGGTACGAATCGCCGGCTGCCACTTGAGCTTCATCAGGGTGCGGAAGGCGTGGTCGTTGGCCGTGGCCGTGGTCGGCGAGGCGTATTGCGGATAGAGCGGAAAGAACAGGATGCGCTCGCAGCCCTCGGCCTGCAGGCGCCGCAGCACGCTGTCCGTGGAAGGGTTACCGTAGCGCATGCAGAAGTCCACCAGCACCTGCTCGCCATGGCGCGCCTTCAGCCCCTCGGCCACCTTGCGCGTCTGGTCACGGGTGATGGTCAGCAGCGGACTCTCGTTCTTCTCGGTGTTCCAGATGCCGCGATAGGCCTCGCCCGACTTGAATGGCCGGCGCGAAAGAATGATCAGCTGCAGCAGCGGCTGCCACTTCCAACTGGGATAGTCGACTACTCGTTTGTCGGAGAGAAACTCACTCAGATAGCGCCGCATCGACCAGTAATCGGTGGCATCCGGCGTGCCCAGGTTGACCAGCACCACACCTACCCTGGGCCGGGCCACCGCGGGATGATCCGCCGGAGCATGAGTCGGACGTTGACGCTCCGGCGAGCCCGATACCTCTTGCGATGCGACCATGCGCTGCGCTCCTCGTGACGTAAGTTCAAGGAGCGCCATTGTATCAGGCAAGGTTCGTCAGGGGCATCGAGTTATACTATGAAGTCGATTTGTATAACTTGGATCAAGGTTATTGCTCGACCAGACTTACTCAGGCCAGGCCTAGAAGACCAGCGGCATGCGCGACGTCAGCGGGTCGTGATAGTGCGCCTCGCGACCGATGACTTCGTCTTGCGGCACATGCTGGACCAAGAAGGCCCGGTGGATGCCGGCACGCTGCAGCTCCAGGTAAACGTCCTCGAGAGAACGGAATACCATGGGCTTGCCACGCCGTGTCAGCATGTGGCGTACGCCCTCCACGTCCTCGAGTTCCACCTGGTAGCAGTGGCTGCCGGAATGGGTGATGACGCGCACTTCGAAATTGTCATGGCGCGCGACGAAGTGCTTCAGTTGTTCGAATTCCATGGCTCCCTCCATGTCCTGTTTCGTTCCGCTGGGTCGCTGGATAGACATCGGGCACAGCATGACTGTGCCCGATATCAATCGCATGATGCTAACGTATCGAAATTATGACAGTGAAGCCGTGGCCAGGTTCCACAGGCGCTCACCTGCGCGAGGCGGCTACTGGTACTCCGAAGGATCGATGGCCTTGGCCAGGGAGTTGCGGTCGACCCATTTGCCCGCCTTGGTCTCCTTGTAGCGAAACACCACGCGGTCACCTACCGCGACGGTGAGTTCGGCATCCTCGGTCTGGTAGCTGTAGGCCTCACCGTCGACGACCAGATGAAAGCGATAGAGATCCGGCATGCCGAGCCACTCCTTGAACGGCCCCTCGCGCTCCAGCGACTCGATGATACCGCGGGCTTCCAGCTTGGGGGGGCGCTGACGCTTGCCGCGTCGAAATCCGCCTGCCATGGGTCACTCCTCGAAAACGACTGTCGGGGGCTCGGCATTATACGGGGCCGCGCCGCTGGCTCAAGCGCTGCTGCGCTTCACTCGCCGAAAGCTTCGCCGTAGCTGTCCGGCGCCAGATCCTCGAAGCGGGTGTACCTGCCGATGAAGGCCATGTGCACCGTGCCGATGGGACCGTTACGCTGCTTGCCGATGATCAGCTCGGCCAGGCCCTGGTTGTCGGGGTTATCCGGATTGTAGACTTCGTCACGATAGACGAAGGCGATCACGTCGGCATCCTGCTCGATGGCGCCGGACTCGCGCAGGTCCGACATCACCGGACGCTTGTTGGGACGCTGCTCCAGCGAGCGGTTGAGCTGGGAGAGCGCCACCACCGGGCAGCCGAACTCCTTGGCCATGCCCTTGAGCGAGCGAGAGATCTCCGAGATCTCGCCGGTGCGGTTCTCGGAGAAGCCGGGGATCTGCATCAGCTGCAGGTAGTCGATCATGACCAGGGCCAGGTTGCCGTGCTCGCGCACCACCCGGCGGATGCGCGAGCGCATCTCGTTGGGCGACAGCGCCGCGGTATCGTCGATGAACAACTGCTTGTCCTTGAGCAGGTTGACCGCCGAGGTCAGCCGCGGCCAGTCCTCGTCCTCGAGCTGACCGGTACGCACCCGGGTCTGGTCGATGCGTCCCAGCGACGACAGCATACGCAGCATCAGCGATTCGGCGGGCATCTCCATGGAGAACACCATCACCGGGCGGTCGCTGGCGATCACGGCGTGTTCGACCAGATTCATGGCGAAGGTGGTCTTACCCATGGAGGGGCGGCCCGCGATGATCACCAGGTCGGAGGGCTGCAGGCCCGAGGTCATCTCGTCGAGATCGCGGAAACCGGTGGAGAGACCGGTCATCTCGCCCTTCATGTTGAACAGCTCGTCGATGCGATCCACCGCCTTGGCCAACAGCTCGCTCATGCCGATGGGGCCGCCCGACTTGGGGCGCTCCTCGCTGATCTGGAACACCAGCCGCTCGGCCTCGTCGAGCAGCTCGTCGGCGGGACGCCCCTGGGGGCTGAAGGCGCCGTCGGCGATCTGGCTGGCGGCACGAATCAGCTTGCGCAGCGTGGCCCGCTCGCGAACGATGTCGGCATAGGCGCGGATGTTGCTCGCCGAGGGGGTGTTGCGCGCCAGCTCGGCGAGATAGGCGAGCCCGCCCACGGTATCGAGCTGGTCGCGCCCCTCCAGCGCCTCGGAGAGCGTGACCACGTCCAACGGCTTGGATGCCTCGGCAAGCCCGGTCATGGCATTGAAGATCAGGCGGTGCTCATAGCGGTAGAAGTCGTCGGCCACCAGACGGTCGGCGACGTTGTCCCAGGCCTGGTTGTCGAGCATCAGGCCGCCCAGCACCGACTGCTCCGCTTCGAGCGAGTGCGGCGGCACCTTGAGCGCAGCGGTTTCCTGATCGAGCTCGAGCGTGTCGTTCATGGTGCGGCAACCTTGAGGGGAACGGGCCGTGCCATTCTACCCGATGCCCGTTGCCCACCCCACCTTTCGAAATGACAAAAACCGCGACCGATAACGGTCGCGGCAAGGGTTCGAAACAGCGTGCGAGCAACGGGATTGCGGGAGCCGGCCTAGAACCACACCTCGGTCTGAACGCCGAAGCTCCACTGGCCGCCGGTGAAGCCTTCGTTGCCGAAGGAGCTGGCGCCGTAGTTGTTGAGATCGCTCGACCAGTCGGTGTAGGAGGCGAAGGCGCGAATCTCCGGCCGCTGCCAGAAGCCACCCACCTGGGGCTTGAAGGTCGGCGCGATGGTGAACTTGCCGAAGTCGCCGCTCACCGCGTTGCGGCCATCGAAGCCGTTGGGGTCGAGGTCCATGTACTGGTAGCTGGCCTCGTACTGCATCTCGAAGTTCTGGGTGAGCTCGTTGACCAGGCGTGCGTTGAGAGTCAGCCACTTGTAGTCGTCGCCATCGACGTAGCGGTCCTTGCTCACCTCGCCGAGCAGCACCGGAGCCAGACGCCAATTCGGCGCTACGTAGGTGGTGCCGTAGATGCCGAGACGAGTGGCCTGGGCATCGTCGGTCAGGTTGCCGTCGCTGCCGAGCCCCTTGACCTCGGCGCCAAGGCCCTGGCCGTGCATCAACGCCACCTTGAAGTTGCCCTCGCTCAGGCCGAAGAAGCTGTCGCCGTGGTAGGCCACCATGGTGTGGAAGCCACTGTCAGCAGCAGACTGGCCCTCCCCAATGTCGCGTTCATCGTTGTCGGCCGCGGACAGTCCACTCACCATCCACTGCCAGTTACCGAAGTAGTTGTTGGCGGTGAGGATCAAGCTATCGGTACTGCCCTCGTCCCCCGGACGCTCGGGGCGCACCGGAAAATCGCTGAAGCTGCGCCCGTAGAGCGAGAAATTGGAGCGCCAGTTGTCGGCCAGCTGCACGTCGTAGATACCGGCGCCGGTACCGGCGAGGAAGATAAAATCACTGTCGAGCCAGTGAATGTCGAAATTGTCGCGATCGAAGCGCTTGCCGGCCCAGATCGAGGCGTTCTCGAAGGCACCGGTGAAGCTCGGCAGGTCGCTGAACTCGGCATAGACCTGGCGCACGTTGAGGTTGGAGTCGTCGTCCCAATCGTTGCTGGTGGTAGTACCGCTGGCCAGCATGGTGCGGTAATGCGCCTTGGCGCCGTTGTCGAACTGCATGCGGTAGTTGAGAATCGCCTCGGCGTAGGTATCCGGCTCGTTGCCCAGACGCCCCACGGCACCACCCAGCCCACCGGCCGGCGTCACGTAGGGGCCACCGTCGATGCTCTTGCGGTCTTCACCCAGCAGCAGCCCGGAGCGGGCGTAGACGTTGAACGAGAAGCCCTCTTCGCCGCTGGCCTGACGCTCGACACGGGCCAGGCGCTCTTCCACGTCAGCGGGGGCCGGGCTTCCCGCGGCCTGGGCCTCGGCGAGTTCGGCGCGCTGCTCGGCGGCGCTGGCGCGCTGTTCGGCGGCGGCGATGCGGCTCTCCAGTTCGAGCAGACGCTGCTCCAGGACGCTGGTATCGGCGGCGGCGTGCCCGATCATGCCGAAACTGGCCAGGGCCACGGCGGCAACCAGCGGAGTTCTTGGCAAGGCAGTCTTCATCGCAGTTGTTCCTTTGTGTTTATTGGATTGTTTACGCAAGGAGAACGGTGGGAAGCATGGCGCTGTATCGTTTAAGAGCGGTATCGCGGGATACTCTTGTCTCTTATGTCTCGTCCTGCTGCCCTGGCCTGAAACGCAGCGGAGCCAGGCAGAAAAAACTTAATCGTTTAAGAGTTACAATGCAAAGACAAAACGTAATATTACTACCAATGTCTAAGGCACCCACACGCCTGCCCAATACAGCACACGAAAAGGGCGCAGGATCTCTCCTGCGCCCCTTGGGGTCGTTCGAGTGCGGTAAGGCTTACTCGGCGACGACGACCACGCGAACGGTGGCATCGACTTCGGCATGCAGATGCAGGTCGATGTCGTATTCACCGGTCTGGCGGATCGGACCTTCGGGCATGCGAACTTCGCTCTTGGCGACTTCGATGCCGGCCTGACCCAGCGCCTCGGCCAGGTCACGCGGGCCGATGGAGCCGAACAGCTTGCCTTCGTCGCCAGCCTTGGCCACCAGCGACAGCTCGATCTCGGCCAGCTGAGCGGCACGGGATTCGGCAATCGCCTTGCGCTCGGCGGCCTGGGCCTCGAGCTCGGCGCGCTGCGCCTCGAAAGCTTCCACGTTGTCCTTGGTGGCCGGCACGGCGAGGCCGTAGGGCACCAGGTAGTTACGGCCGTAGCCGGGCTTCACGGTGACCTTGTCGCCCAGGCCGCCCAGCTTGCCAATGTTGTCGAGCAGAATGACTTCCATCTCGTTAACCTCTTGTCAGTCGCTGCGAGAGGCCAGACGGCCGCGAAAATCCGCGAACACATCGATGAAGGCCACCAGCAGCACTATCAGAATCATGGGCCAGGTGGTGATCAGCAGTACGTAGAAAGCGATCAGCCACAGCCCGTTCATACCTTTCAATCCGACGTAGCCGTGCACCAGAGCGATACCGGCCACCAGCAACGGCACCCACACCAGCATGGAGAGCGACGGCAATCCCAGCACCATGCCCACCACGCCGAGCACCACCAGCAGGCCGAGTTCGCGCGGCATCAGGCGCAGCGCATGGAACTCCTCGCGAAAGCCACCGGGGTTGTAGAGCCCCGCCTGCCAGGCCCGCGCCAGCGCCAGACAGCCCACCGCAGCGATCAACACCACCAGGCCGGTGATGCCACCGATCAGCAGCGTGGCCAGCTCCTCGGTGTCGAAGCCCTGGTTGGCCATCTCGGTCAGCATGCGGTCGATCTCGGCCGAGCCCTGACGCAGCTGCTCCAGCAGCGGCCCGGCACCACCCGGCGGCACGAAGACGCCGAGCTGGATCATGGCCGCCGCGGCCAGCGTGCCGACGATCAGCGCCTCGCCCCAGCGCATGCGGGAGCGCAGCACCACCGCCATCAGCGTGACCAGCAGTACGCTGGCCAGCGGCAGGGCATCGCCCTGAGCCCACCACCAGCCGGCAGGAATGGCGGCCGCTACCAGCACCGGCAGCGCCGGCGACAGACCGCGACGCAGCGTGACCAGGGCCACGATGGCGCCGCTGAGCCAGAACAGCCAGGGTATCACCGCGGCCAGCGCCGCCCCGCCTACGGCGTAGGGCGTGCCGCGCATCAACCATCGGGCGATCGGCAACATCGAACCGGCGGCTTACTGGTGGCTGTCGGTGTAGGGCAGCAGAGCTAGGTAGCGCGCGCGCTTGATGGCGGTTGCCAGCTGACGCTGATAACGGGCCTTGGTACCGGTGATGCGGCTGGGTACGATCTTGCCGGTTTCGGTAATGTAGGCCTTCAGCGTGTCCAGATCCTTGTAATCGATCTGCTTCACGCCTTCAGCGGTGAAACGGCAGAACTTACGGCGGCGGAAAAAGCGTGCCATGTAGAGACTCCTCGGTACGTGCGATCAGTGGGCTTCGGCAGTTTCTTCTTCGGCGCGCGGCTTCTCTTCGCGACGCGCACGCTTGTCGTCTGCCGGCTTCATCATCGGCGAAGCTTCGGTGATGGCTTCCTTGCAGCGCACCACCAGGCTGCGAATGATGGCGTCGTTGAAGCGGAAGATGTTCTCGATTTCCTCGAGGGTCTCGCCGCTGCACTCGACGTTCATCAGCACGTAGTGAGCCTTGTGGATCTTGTTGATCGGGTAGGCCAGGTGACGACGGCCCCAGTCCTCCAGACGGTGCACGGTGCCACCGCTCTCGGTGACGATGCTGGAGTAACGCTCGACCATGGACGGTACTTGCTCGCTCTGGTCCGGGTGGACCATGAACACGATTTCGTAATGACGCATGGGATCTCCTTTCGGGTTGGCAGCTTCCGCGTGAGACCTGCGCCATGGTGGGCCGGCTCTCAGGAGAAGCAAGGAGGTGATAGTCGAAATGACAACGCCCGCTCACGCAGGAACGGGCGCCTGTATTCTAGTGATCTGCACCGCCGGTTGCAAGCTGGCGCTGCGCTGGCGGCTCATGCACCGCAGCGCTGGCGCACCGCCTCGAATAGACAGATGCCGGTGGCTACCGAGACGTTGAGGCTGGTGACGCTGCCGGCCATGGGCAGCTTGACCAGACCATCGCAGGCCTCGCGGGTCAGCCGCCGCATGCCCTTGCCCTCGGCACCCATCACCAGCGCCGTGGGGCCGGTGAACTCGGCCTCGAAGAGCATCGCCTCGGCCTCGCCGGCGGTGCCGGTGATCCAGATGCCGAGCTCCTTGAGCCGGGCCAGCGCGCGGGCCAGATTGGTCACCTGATAGACCGGCACGCTCTCGGCGGCACCGCAGGCCACCTTGCGCACCGTGGCATTGAGCGGCGCCGACTTGTCCTTGGGCACGATCACGCCGTGCACGCCGGCAGCATCAGCGCTGCGCAGGCAGGCGCCGAAGTTGTGCACGTCGGTAACGCCGTCGAGTACCAGCAGCAGCGGCGGCGTAGCGTGGGGCCAGGCCTCCAGCTTGAACCACAGCGACGCCTCGCTCTCGAAGGCCAGCGGCGCGGCAAAGGCGACGACGCCCTGATGCGAGGCCTCCCTGGCCAGACGGTCGAGTTCGTCACGTGGATGCTGCTCGACTCGCGCGCCGCCACGGCGGGCCTGCTCGATCAGCTCGGCCAGGCGCTGCTGGGCATCGCCCTCCTGTACCCACAGCACCCTGGGCGTTTCGCCGCGCGCCAGCAGGGCACGCACCGCATGCACGCCGAATACGGCATCGAGCCCGCCCGGCGTAGCCGCAGGAGCCGATGGAGCACCCGCTCTCGATCTACGGCCGGCATCGCGCTTGGGCCCTTTTCTGCCTTGTGCCATCAGCCGCGCGACCTCGACCGGCGCGGGCCGCGGCGGCGCTTGCCGCCCTTGCCTCGCTCACCCTTGTCTTCCGCCTTACCGGCGTCCGGCTTTGGCGTGAAAGTCGCCTCTGCCTCACCGCGCCGTTTGCGCGGCTGACGTTTGGGGCGCGGCTTCTCATCCTCGAGGGCGAAGTCGATCTTGCGATCGTTCAGATCCACGCGGGCCACCTGCACGGTGACGCCATCGCCCAGGCGGTAGCTCATACCGGTACGCTCGCCCTTGAGGCGATGTTTCTCGGGCTCGTAGTGGTAGTAGTCCGAGGGCAGCGAAGTAACGTGCACCAGCCCCTCGACATAGACCTCGTCGAGGCGTACGAAGATACCGAACTGGGTCACCGAGGCGATGGTTCCTTCATACACCTCACCGAGCTTGTCCGACATGAACTCGCACTTGAGCCAATCCTCGACGTCACGAGTGGCATCGTCGGCACGGCGCTCGGTCATCGAGCAGTGCTCGCCGAGTTCGAGCATCTGCTCGAAGGTGTAGGGGCACCACTTGCTCGGCGGGTCCACCTTGGCCCCTTCGGCACGCAGCACGGTATTGGTCTGGCGCGGCCCACGCACCACCGAACGAATGGCGCGGTGCACCAGCAGGTCGGGGTAGCGACGAATCGGTGAGGTGAAGTGGGCGTAGGCCGGGTAGGCCAGGCCAAAATGCCCCTCGTTCTGAGGCGAGTAGACCGCCTGACTCATGGAGCGCAGCATCACGGTCTGGATCACGTCGGCATCGGGGCGGCCGCGAATTGCCTCGGCCAGGGCCTGGTAGTCCTGGGGCGTGGGTTCGTCGCCACCGCCTACCGAGAGTCCCAACTCGTTGAGGAACAGGCGCAGCTTGTCGAGGCGCTCCGGCGAGGGCCGCTCGTGGATGCGGTAGAGCGCCGGCAGATCGTGTTTGTCGAGGAAGCGGGCCGTGGCCACGTTGGCTGCCAGCATGCACTCTTCGATGATCTTGTGGGCATCGTTGCGGGTGCGCGGCACGATCTTCTCGATCTTGCGCTCCTCGTTGAAGAGGATCGCCGTCTCGGTGGTCTCGAAGTCGATGGCACCGCGCTCCTCGCGGGCCTGGCGCAGCACCTTGTAAAGTTCATGCAGGCATTGCAGCGGCTTGACCAGATCGCGGTACTCTTCGCGCAGGGCATCGGCCTCGGCATCGTCGCTGTCGAGAATCGCCGCCACCTTGTTGTAGGTCAATCTGGCGTGCGACTGGAATACCGCTTCGTAGAAGTGGTAGCGGCTGATGGTTCCGTTCTTGGAGATGTTCATCTCGCAAACCATGGCCAGCCGGTCGACGTGTGGATTGAGCGAGCACAGGCCGTTGGAGAGCAGCTCTGGCAGCATCGGCACTACCTGACCCGGGAAGTAGACCGAGTTGCCGCGACGGATGGCTTCCTCGTCGAGGGGCGTGCCGGGGCGCACGTAATGCGAGACATCGGCGATGGCGACGATCAGCTTCCAACTGCCGGACTTGGTCTTCCAGGCACATACCGCGTCGTCGAAATCCTTGGCGTCTTCACCGTCGATGGTCACCAGCGGCAAGTGACGCAGGTCGATACGGTGCTGCTTGTCCTGTTCGGCCACCTCGGCGGACATCTCGGCAATCTGGTCGTGCACCTCGGGGGGAAATTCAGCGGGGATCTCATAGCTGCGGATGGCAATGTCGATCTCCATGCCCGGGTCCATGCGCTCACCGAGTACCTCGACCACCTCGCCCACCGGCTGCACCCGGGTGTCGGGCTGCTGCACGATCCTGGCCGACACCACCTGACCGTCGCGGGCGCCGCCGCAGGCGCTGTGCGGGATGATCACCTCCTGAGTGATGCGCGGATTCTCGGGAATCAGCACGCCGAATTCGGAGGTGTTCTCGCGATAGACGCCGACGATGGTCTGGGTGTTGCGCGACAGCACCTCGGCAATGGTGGCTTCGTCACGGCCGCGACGGTCGCGCCCGCTGACGCGCACCAGCACGTAGTCGCCATGGAAGACCCGGCGCATCTGCCGCGGCGGCAACACCAGGTCGGGCTTCTTGCCGTCGTCGCGCAGCACGAAGCCGAAGCCGTCGCGGTGACCCAGCACCTTGCCCTTGATCAGGTCGAGCTTGTCGATCAACGCGTAGGCGCCGGCACGGTTGCGCAGCACCTGGCCGTCGCGCTCCATGGCGGCAAGCCGGCGGCGCACCGCCTCCTGCAGCTCATCGTCCTCGAGACCCAGCATGCGGCTCATGGATTCATGGGTGATCGGCTTGCCGTACTCCTCCAGGCGCGCCAGCAGGTACTCGCGGCTGGGTGCCGGCTTGTCGTACTTGTGGGCCTCACGGCTGGCATGGGGGTCGTTGCTGAGCGTCCAATGAGTCATGCGAGGGGCATCCTTGGCAACAGGAGCAGCATTCGGGGAAGAGAGTCGGCGAGTCGCCGCGTACGTGGGGTATTGCTAATAGAGTCATTTGTCATGCCCGCATTATAGCGCCGGTAGTGGCGGTTCCCAACCATGACGGCTCAACCCGACATGAATTGAGCCCCGCATTCGACTCTTTTACCGCCCCGGCTCTTGCATTGGGCCACAAATTGGGTAAGATACGCGTCGCCTGCCCAGATGGCGGAATTGGTAGACGCGCTAGCTTCAGGTGCTAGTGTCCTTACGGACGTGGAGGTTCAAGTCCTCTTCTGGGCACCATCGCTCTTTATTCAGCTCGAATCGCTCGTGTTCGCCCAGGTGGCGGAATTGGTAGACGCGCTAGCTTCAGGTGCTAGTATCCTTACGGATGTGGAGGTTCAAGTCCTCTCCTGGGCACCATCCCAGAGGCGCGAACACGACAGCGGCATAGAATAGCAGTTGCGATAAGACAGTAGCGAAAGCACGACAGGCATGATGCGCCCAGGTGGCGGAATTGGTAGACGCGCTAGCTTCAGGTGCTAGTATCCTTACGGATGTGGAGGTTCAAGTCCTCTCCTGGGCACCACTGCTCTACGAGCAGACCGCGTCATGCAGGTTGAAACATCGCCAGAGTAAATTAGAAACATCGCCAGAGCGAATAAAGAGAACCGCGACTGATCGCGGTTTTTTTGTGCCCGAATGCCTCCCTGACTCAGTATCTGGCCCACCTCAATATCTGGAGGGAAGCCGCGCCACCTCTTCGAGCGCCCACCCCGACGCCACCACCTCTCCCTCCAACACCTCGGCGACCTCCTCGGGCAGCCGCGGGAAGAAGTTGAGCCCGGTACGCGCCTCCACCTCATCGATGGTCACCAGGTAGTCGTCCAGCGGTTCGTCGCCGCGCACCTCCTGGGGCATGATGAAGGCCAGCGCCATGGGCTCCTCGGCCGGCACCACGACGATCTTGTAGAACGCCTCGGGAATCTCGACCAGCCCTACCCGGTTGGCCACGTTGTCGAGGAAGCGCTCGGGAAAGACCGGACCGGTGATCACCTGGACCACGCCGAAGCGCGGCACGAAGTGGTCGATCACCACCTCTTCCAGGCGCTGCCACAGACGGCGGTTGAGGTCGGGACGCTGGGGCGAGATATTGCTCATCAGGAACGACTGCTCCTGGGCCTGACGCCCGTGCACCACGGCAATGGCGTAGTTGGGCGCCAGGTGGCCGCGGTCGTAGCCGCTGCCGAAGTAGCTGTCGGCGGCAATCGGCCACAGGGTACGCCAGTCGCGGCGAAAATCGGGCCTGGGCGCCGCTCGGCGCTCCTCCACGTCGTGCAGCAGATAGCTCACCCATAGCGGATTGACCCGCACGTCCGACCAGCCCACCAGGAAGCCGTCGTTGCGCAGCACGCGATGCACGGTCAGCGGGGTCAGGGTGTCCCAGGTGGGCACGCCCATCCAGCTCAGCTGGTCGCGGTATTCTTGCTCCTGGGTGTACCACAGGCCGCTGCCGACCAGCACGAAAACGAGAGTGATACCGAATTGACGAACGCGGGAGCGCCAGCGCGGCAGTACGGCGCGACGCCGCCGGCCACGGGTACGTGTCAAAGCCATGAATTCATCCGCAGGGGAGCTACTGCCGGTACATCCGGTACCGGCTCGATACGGTCATGAGTGGGTGGAAGTCGCTAGCGAATTCCTACCAGCCGAGCGAGAACATGGTCTCGAGATCGTGCTTGGAGTGCACCTGCATGGCGTTCAGGGTCTCGGTATCGCGAATCCCTTCCACAGCGTTAAGGCGCTCGGTGACCAGCTCGGCCAGGCTTTCGAAGTCCCGCGTGCGGGCAATCGCCACCAGATCGTAGCGACCGCATGTGGAGTACACCTCGCTGATGCCTTCGACGTCGGCGAGCCGCTCGGCCACCGCCTTGACCTGCCCCTTCTCGGTGTTGATCAGAATCACGGCATTCTGCATCGGGCACCCTCCCCGTTGGTAAAGTCCTGCGGCCAGGCATCGCCGCGCTGGCGCGAGTATAGCAGGCCGGCCACGGCGGCTGAATCGCCGCGCTCTTCTCGCGCCGCTCGCCTACACCGAGAATGCTACCCTTACAGACAAGGCGGCAGGAACACGATGGGGTAGCCGACGAACAGGGTGCTGCCCGCGGAGAACAGGAACATCCCGGCCGAGATATAGGCGAAGTAGCACTCGCGGCGCACCTCCGCCCTGCGGCCCGCCGCAACGCTGGCCCAAGTCAGCCACAACAGCAACGCGGTAGTGATCAGGGTGGCCACGCCGACACCCAGGTTGATGCCGGTGAGCATGTCGCTCTCAGGCTCGGGGGGTGACACCGAGCAGGCCACCGAGAGCCCGGCATAGATCGCCACGAACCAGATGCCCCAGATCGTCAGGCCGCTGATCAGATGAATCGGATGGGTGAGTTTCAGCAGACGCCTCATGCACCACCTCCCAGCACGGTCGGCAGGACCCAGATAGCCACGAACAGGCTCCAGTAGACCACCAGGTGGTAGTACCACAGGCGCAGCACCACCACCGGCTCCAGCGGCGTCTCGACGCTGACGTAGCCATAGCCGACGCGCAGCCCCTGGAGGAGGCACAGTATCGCCCCCAACGCCGCCAGAATGAGCACGTAGCATAGTGCCACGAACAGCGTGGCATCATGCGCCGTCTCGGTAGGCGCCAGCCCCGCGAGCCACATCACCGCAACGATCAGCAGCGTCTGCAGGCTTCCCAGGCCGCCCGCGAGATACATCATCAGGCCGAGCCCGCCCCCCTCGCGGCGGCGCAGGCGACGCACCACCTTGGCCAGCAGCAGCGTGCCCAGGGTCAACGCCACGCCTGCCGCCACCAGCAGCAGCGGCGAAAGCGGAGAGCTCTCCGGCATCTGCCACTCAGGCGCCACCACCCACAAATAGAACCAACCGAACAACAGCGACAGATAGAGCGAGCCGTTGGCCAGGTGGGAGACCGACATGCACCAGACGCCAGGGCCATTCATGGTGTGATAGTGCAGCGGTGGATCGGTGGGCGCCATCGACGCCTCGGGCGCCTTGCCGGGATGCGCGCAGTTCTCCCACGACCAGCGCAGCAGCAGTACCACACCGACCAGCACCGCGACGGCGGCCAGCCAGTAGACTCGCACCAGCAGGCTGATGCATACCACGGCCAGCGCCAGCGAGGAGAACAGCGGCCACCAGGAGTTGCTGGGCAGATGAATGGTTTCGCGCAGCTTGCCGGTCAGCGCATCGCTGCCCCAGGTCTCACGCCGGCCATGCTCGATGGTGGCGAGACCGTGCTGCCCTTCGTAGATGGTTCGCGAGAGCTCTGGCTTCTCCCACAGCGGGTGACGCGTCTCCACCGCCGGCAGGCTGACGAAATTGTAGGCCGTGGGGGGCTTGGGCATGGCCCACTCCAGGGTATCGGCACCCCACGGATTCTGCGGTGCCTTCTTGCCGAAGCGGAAATGCAGCACGATGTCGAGAATCAGCAGCGCCACGCCGGCGGACATCATGAAGCCGCCCACCGAGGAGATCAGGTTGTAGATGTCCCAGCCCATGGCGGTATCGTAAGTGAACACCCGCCGGCGCATACCCAGCAGCCCGGTCCAGTGCATGACCAGGAAGGTGACGTTGAAGCCGAGGAAGATCAGCCAGAAGCTCCACTTGCCCAGACGCTCGGATGGCATGCGCCCCGATACCTGAGGCAACCAGTAGTAGAGCCCGGCCATCAGCGGGAACAGCATGCCCCCCACCAGCACGTAGTGCATGTGGGCGACCACGAAATGGGTGTCGTGCACCTGCCAGTTGAACGGCACCAGGGCCAGCATCACCCCGGTCAGCCCCCCGAGTACGAAAATGATCAGGAAACCGACGATCCACAGCATCGGCAGCGTCATCCTGGGCCGGCCCAGCCACAGCGTGGAGAGCCAGACGAATATCTGGATGGCGGTGGGAATCGCCACCAGCATGCTCGCCGCCGAGAAGAAGGCCAGCGCCAGCTGCGGTATGCCCAGGGTGAACATGTGGTGCACCCAGAGCCCGAAGCTGACGAAGCCCATGATGATGATCGCCGCCACCACCCAGCCGTAGCCGACGATGGGGCGCCCGGCGAAGACCGGAATCAGAGTCGAGACGATACCCGCCCCCGGCAGGAAGATGATGTAGACCTCGGGGTGACCGAACAACCAGAACAGGTGCGCCCACAGCACCGGGTCGCCGCCACCGGCCACTTCGAAGAAAGGCATTCCGGCGGCTCGCTCCAGCTCGAGCAGAATGCTGCCGAGGATCAGCGGCGGAAAGCCGACCACGATCATCAGCGCCATGGCCAGGATGTACCAGGCGAACAGCGGCATCTTGTGCAGCGCCATGCCCTGGGTACGAGTGCGCAGGATCGACACCACCAGCTCGACGCCAGCGGAGAGCGCCGATATCTCGACGAAGGTGATGCCCAGCAGCCAGAAATCGGAGCCCGGCCCGGGCGAGTACTCGCCGCTGCTGAGCGGGGTGTACATGAACCAGCCGCTGGCCGGAGCGATCTCCAGGATCATACTGGAAAACAGAATGATGCCGCCGAACAGGTAACAGAAGTAGCCAAAGGCGGTCAGCCGAGGACACACCAGGTCGCGAGCCCCGATCATCTTGGGCATCATGTAGATCGCCAACCCCTCGAGAATGGGGATGGCGAACAGGAACATCATCACCGTGCCATGCATGGTGAAGACCTGGTTGTAGATCTCGTGGGACATGAAATCGTTGTCGGGGAAGGCCAGCTGAGTGCGGATCAGCATCGCCAGCAGGCCACCGATCAGAAAGAAGATCGCCCCGGTGACCATGAAGCGCAGACCGACGGTGGTATGGTTCACCACGGTCAAGGCCCGCCAGCCGGTGGGATTGCCCCACACCTCGTCCAATCCCTTGTGCAGTCGCCGAACCTCGGGCGTCAGCGTCGCGTCCTTGATCTCGCTCATGGTTCCATCGTCTCCAGCCAGGCTCCGATATCCTGCAGCGTCTCGGTGTCGATATGGTTATGCGGCGGCATCCTGTTGCCGGGCTTGAGCAACTGGTGGTGCTCGAGCCAGTAGGCGATGGCGCCCTCTTCCATGGGCAGCACTCCGGCCCCGAGAGTGGGGCGGGAGCCGATGTCGGTCAGGTTGGGGCCGACCATGTCGTAAGTGACATCGTCGGCGATGAGCTCCTGCGGAAAGCCGTCGACGGTGTGGCAGGCCGCGCAGTGCTCGCCGAAGGCCTGCCGCGCCTCGTCGAAGCCTGCGCGCGGCTCGGGAGGAGCACGGCGCTCGGCCAGCCAGGCATCGTACTCCGCCCGCGGCATCGCCTCGACGTGCAGCAGCATGTTGGTGTGCTGGGCACCGCAGTACTCGGCGCACTGGGCACCGAAGACGCCGGGCACGTCGGCTTCGAGACGAATGATCGAATGCCGTCCCGGCACCATGTCGCGCTTGCCACCGAGACGCGGGATCCAGAAGGCGTGGATCACGTCCGCACTGACCAGGCGGAAGTCGACCGGCTCCCCGGCCGGCATCACCAGCCGGTTGGCGGTGATCACGTCGGGTTCGCCGTTCTCGCCGGGATAGCGGATCTCCCACCACCACTGGTGCCCCACCACTTCGATGAGCTCGGCCTCACCCTCCGGCAATGGCAGGGGAAGCATGCTGCGACCGGTCGGGGCGGCGAAGACCAGCAGCGCAATGATGCTGACAAGCGGCAACGCGATCCCGCCGCCAAGCACCCAGCGCAGCATGATGCGCTGCTCCTCCCGCGGCGTTCGCTGGGGCCGCTCGCCGCGGCGAAAGGTATACAGCCAGAGCGTGAAGAGAACCAGCGCCACGACCGCACTGAAACCAAGCATGGCCCACCACACCCAGAACTGATGGCGAGCAGCGGGACCGGACGGATCGAGGATCGACATTTCCCCGGCGCAGCCGGCCAGCAGTGCCGTCAGCGGTAGCGCTGCCCATGCCACCAAGCGCCTCCTGCGGTTGACCCATTGCTGGACAGGGCGTTGAATGCCAGAGAGAC
The DNA here is from genome assembly GCF_021404355.1 of Halomonas sp. MCCC 1A11062. Classification (NCBI taxonomy): domain Bacteria; kingdom Pseudomonadati; phylum Pseudomonadota; class Gammaproteobacteria; order Oceanospirillales; family Halomonadaceae; genus Halomonas; species Halomonas sp. MCCC 1A11062. Next base: position 178,995 of record NZ_JABFTW010000006.1, on the reverse strand, counting down.
CTCTGAACCGATCGCAAAGGACGCGAACATGGCTGAACAACCGAGACGCTCGATCAAAAGCCGTGCTGCCATTGGCGGGCACCCCCTTCACCCCACCATGGTGCACTTTCCCATTGCCTGCCTGATGCTGGTGGTGGGCAGCGACGCCCTCTTCCTGTTCATCGGCGACCCGTTCTGGGCACGCACCAGCCTGTGGCTGGCCGGCATCGGCGCTCTGGGCGGCTGGGTCGCCAGCATCGCCGGCCTCACCGATCTGATCACGGTCAAGCGAATCCGCGACATGATCCTGGGCTGGTGTCACGCCATCCTGGCGGTGATGATGTTGTCGCTGGCATCCCTCAACTGGCTGTGGCGTTACCTCTACCCCACCGACCTGCTGCCTTGGGCCGTTGGCCTGACGCTGATGACGGCAGGGTTGATCGTGCTGGCCGGTATCCTCGGTGGCATGCTCGTCTACGACGAGGCGGTCGGCGTCGAGATCGACGACAAGTAACGTTGACCGAGCATGGCGGGTCGAGTGGCGCATGTAACTCTCCTTGTCATGCCTCAATCGAATGGCTTACTGAGTACCAGCACGAGAACGGCAAGCATGAGCGTGGCGGCGATGGCGGCCACCAGCGCGCTTGCCGGCACCAGGAAGCGGCGTCGGTCACGCTCCAGGCTCACGATCAGCGCGCCGCACAACACATGGCATAGCACCATGCCGCTCACGGCCGCCAGCTTCAGCACCAGCCAGCCGCCGACGAGCTGCGCCACGACGAACAGCAGGGTGCCGCTCATGATCGCCAGCAGGGCGAAGGGAGTGGCGATGTGAGTGAAAACGAAACGCAACAGTGCCGGGGCGGACACCTCGAAAGAGCTGCCCGTCCGGGCCCGGGCACTGACCATCAGCATGGCCGGCAGATACAGCAGCGAAGCACACCAGCACAACAGCGTGGCGATGTGCAGAACCTTTAACCACGGCATAACAGCATCCTTGCAGCAGCAGTGTTCACACACCCTATCGAATCTACCTTAGCGGTGCCAGCGCCATCGGCTCCGTTGGCCGGCGCTTCACGCCTCATTCATTCGCATTCCCTTACGTCGCCTCGCCCGCCGAAACCGCATGACACCGAACTGAAACGCAAGGCAAAATTCAGCAATTGCGCCTCGGCTCGAAAGAGTGTTTCCTCCGCTTAACACTCGAGAACTTCACACCCCCTTGCCGAGTCTGATAATCGAGCCGGTACGTCGCCTGTGCTCTCGGCAGCTGCCCGGCGCAATGGGGTTCGTTCCATAACGACTTGACCGTGTCGAAGCAGGAGATATCTCAATGGCCAAGAAGCATCCCATGGCCAAGAAGCATCGCTCCCCGGCCCATCAGAGCCGACGTGACTTCTTACGCAACAGCCTGCTGGGCATCGCCGCTCTACCCCTGGGAGCCGGCATTGTCTCGCGCCATGCATTCGCCCAGACCCTGCCAAGGCTCAACCCCAACGACGAGCAGGCCCAGGCACTGAACTACGTGGAAGTGGCCGAGCGAGCCAGCGATCACCCCGCGTACGAGCGAGGCGAAACCTGCAGCAACTGCATGTTCTTCGAACGTCGCAGCGAAGGCTGCCAGCTCTTTCCACAGAATAGCGTCGAACCAGGCGGCTGGTGCCAGTCCTGGGTCACCGCCGACTGAGCCAACCATGGGCCAAACCAGCGAAGCGCGCGGCTGCCGGCCCGGCCCATGCTACCTGACGGCGCGTCGGACGCTACTCCTTGCCTTCTTCGTCCGGCAGCGGCCATTGATAGCGCCTGCCGACGCTGCCATCCGCCGCAATCGACTCCAGCCGCACCGGAAAACCCCACAGCTGGTGCAGATGACGAATCACCGGGTAGACGCTACGGCCCAGCGGTCGCCGGCTATCCTGCACGTGATGCAGGGTCAATGAGCGGTTGCCGCGGATATCGGCTTCGTACACCTGTATATTGGGCTCCCGCAGCGACAGGGCGTACTGCGCGGCCAGCGCCTCCCGGATACGACGATAGCCACGCTCGTCGTGAATGGCCGCCACCTCCAGCATCTCCTCCTGATCGTCGTCGACGATGCTGAACAGCTTGAGGTCGCGCATGACCTTGGGCGAGAGGAACTGCTGGATGAAGGATTCATCCTTGAAGTTGCGCATGGCGAAATGCACCGCCTCCAGCCAGTCGCCACCCGCCGTGTCGGGGAACCACTCACGGTCCTCGGCGGTGGGGTTTTCGCACATGCGCTTGATGTCGCTGAACATGGCGAACCCCAGCGCGTAGGGATTGATGCCACTGTAGTATGGGCTGTCGAAACCGGGCTGACTGACCACGGCGGTATGCGACTGCAGGAACTCCAGCATCAGCCCCTCGTCCACCAGCCCCTCGTCATAGAGTCGATTCATCAGGGTATAGTGCCAGAACGACGCCCAGCCTTCGTTCATCACCTGAGTCTGGCGCTGGGGGTAGAAGTACTGCGCCAGCTTGCGCACGATGCGCACGATCTCGCGCTGCCACGGCGCCAACAGCGGCGCGTTCTTTTCGATGAAATAGAGCAGGTTCTCCTGGGGCTCGGGTGGATAGCGTCCACCCCCGTGCAGGCCCAGCGGATCCTCGTCGCTGGCCAGGCTGCCGGGTAGCGCATCCGCCGCCTGACGCCCCGGAATGGTGCGCCACAGGGTGTTGACCTGGGTCTGCAGGTAGGCCTCGCGCTCTGCTTGGCGGCGGACCTCCTCCTCGGCGGAGATGGGTGACGGCCGCTTGTAGCGATCGACACCGTAGTTCTGCAGCGCGTGGCAGGCATCGAGGAGCTGCTCTACGGCCGTCACCCCGTGGCGCTGCTCGCATTCCGCCACGTACTTGCGCGCGAATACCAGGTAGTCGACGATCGAACTGGCATCCGTCCAGGTACGAAACAGGTAATTGCCCTTGAAGAAGGAGTTGTGGCCATAGCAGGCGTGGGCCATGACCAGCACCTGCATCATCAGGGTGTTCTCCTCCATCAGGTAGGCGATGCAGGGGTCGGAGTTGATCACCAGCTCGTAGGCCAGTCCCATCTGGCCACGCCGGTAGGCCTGCTCCACGGCCAGGAACTGCTTGCCGAACGACCAGTGATGGTAGCCCACCGGCATCCCCACGCTGGCATAGGCGTCCATCATCTGCTCGGTGGTGATGATCTCGATCTGGTTGGGGTAAGTGTCCAGCCGATACTCATCGGCCAGCCTGGCCAACTCCTGCTCATACTCCTTGAGGGTCTCGAAGTTCCAGTCGGAACCGGTGGCGATCGGCTTGCGTCGGGTCATGAGACCTCCTCATCCACGTCAATGGGCGGCGCGGCGCTTGAACAGCTCACGGAACACCGGGTAGATATCGCCCGCCTCGACGATCTGGCGCATGGCGAAACGGTCGGGATGCCCGGCGGCCACCGTTTCGTACTCCTCCCACAGCGCCTGGTGGGCATGGGGAGTGATCTCCACGTAGGTGTAGTACTGCAGACGCGGCATCAGCTTCTTCATCAACAGCTCACGGCAGTTCACCGAGTCGTCGTCCCAGTTGTCACCGTCCGAGGCCTGGGCCACGTAGAGATTCCACTGCGCTGGCGAGTAGCGCCGGGTGATGATCTCGTCGACCAGGGTCAGGGCGCTGGAGACGATGGTGCCGCCGGTCTCCCGCGAGTAGAAGAACTCCTCCTCATCGACCTCCTTGGCCGCGGTGTGGTGACGCACGAAGACCAGTTCGACTTTCTCGTAGTTGCGCTCGAGAAACAGATAGAGCAGCAGGAAGAAGCGCTTGGCGATGTCCTTGTGGGCCTGGGTCATGGAGCCGGACACGTCCATCACGCAGAACATCACCGCCTTGCTCGACGGTTGGGGCTGATTGACCAGATTGTTATAGCGCAGGTCGTAGGTGTCGATGTAGGGCACCGCCTCGAGGCGCTTCTCGAGACGCTCGATCTCCGCCTTGAGTTCGGCGATCCGCGACGGGTTGCGCAGCACCGGGTCCTTGCCCTCCTCCTCCTCCAGGGCCTCCTGCGCCTCGCGCAGGGCACGCCGGATCGGCGCCCGCATGGCGATGCGCCGGGCATACGCCTCGCGCATGGAGCGCACGATATTGATCCGCGCCGGCACCCCGTCGCGGGTGACCCCGGCGCGCACCGGCTTCACCTCATCGAGATCCTTGAGCGCCTTGCGCTCCAGATGCGGCAGTTCCAGACCGTCGAAGACGAAGTCGAGAAACTCCTCGCGGGTCAGGCTGAAGGCGAACTCGTCCATGCCCTCGCCCTGGTTGGAGGCGTTGCCCTCGCCGGCGCCACCCCCACCACCGCCCCCACCGGGACGGCGCAGCTTGTCACCTTCGACGAACTCCTTGTTGCCGGGGCTGACGATGGTGCGCTTGCCTCCCGGCCCGTGCTGGAACACCGGTTCCGAGATATCGCGGGTGGGAATCGAGACCTTCTCGCCCCGCTCCATGTCGGTGATGGAGCGTCGGTTGACGGCCTCCTCCACCGAACGCTTGATATGCGTCCGGTAGCGGTCGAGAAAGCGCTGACGGTTTACGGCGCTCTTGTTCTTGGCGTTGGCGCGTCGGTCGATGAAATAGGTCATGCTGACCTCCTGGCTCGCGCCGCTTATTGCGATTTACGCACCCGCAGGTACCACTCCGAGAGCAGCCGTACCTGCTTCTCGGTATAGCCACGCTCCTTCATGCGCGCCACGAAGTCTTCGTGTTTCTTCTGATCCGCGGTGGATGCCTTGGCGTTGAAGGAGATCACCGGCAGCAGCTCCTCGGTGTTGGCGAACATCTTGTGCTCGATCACGCCGCGCAGCTTCTCGTAGGACTGCCAACTGGGGTTCATGCCGTTGTTCTGCGCACGCGCCCGCAGCACGAAGTTGACCACCTCGTGACGGAAGTCCTTGGGATTGGAGATGCCGGCCGGCTTCTCGATCTTCTCCAGCTCCTCGTTGAGCGACTGACGGTTGAACAGCTCGCCGGTCTCGGGGTCGCGGTACTCCTGGTCCTGAATCCAGAAGTCGGCGTAGGTGACGTAGCGGTCGAAGATGTTCTGGCCGTACTCGGAGTAGGACTCGAGATAGGCGGTCTGGATCTCCTTGCCGATGAAGTCGACATAGCGCGGTGCCAGGAACTCCTTGATGTAGCGCAGGTAGCGCTCGAAGGTCTCCTTGGGCAGATGCTCCTGTTCGAGGCGCTGCTCTAGTACGTAGAGCAGGTGCACCGGGTTGGCGGCGATCTCGTGGTTGTCGAAGTTGAACACCTTCGACAGGATCTTGAAGGCGAAGCGGGTGGAGAGCCCATCCATACCCTCGTCGACCCCTGCGGCGTCGCGATACTCCTGGATCGACTTGGCCTTGGGATCGGTGTCCTTGAGGTTCTCGCCGTCGTAGACCCGCATCTTGGAGTAGATACTGGAGTTCTCCGGCTCCTTGAGCCGCGAGAGCACCGAGAACTGCGCCAGCATGCGCAGGGTATCGGGGGCGCAGGGGGCCTGATCGAGCGAGGAGTGCTCGAGCAGCTTCTTGTAGATGTTGATCTCTTCGGTCACCCGCAGGCAGTACGGCACCTTGACGATGTAGACACGGTCGAGGAAGGCCTCGTTGTTGCGGTTGTTGCGAAACGCCTGCCACTCGCTCTCGTTGGAGTGAGCCAGAACGATGCCTTCGAAGGGGATGGCCCCCATGCCCTCGGTGGGGTTGTAGTTGCCCTCCTGAGTCGCCGTCAGCAGCGGATGCAGCACCTTGATCGGCGCCTTGAACATCTCGATGAACTCCATCAGGCCCTGGTTGGCCTTGCACAGGCCACCGGAGAAACTGTAAGCGTCCGGGTCGTCCTGGGAGTAGAGTTCGAGCTGGCGGATGTCGACCTTACCCACCAGCGAGGAGATGTCCTGGTTGTTCTCGTCGCCCGGCTCGGTCTTGGAGATGGCGATCTGATTGAGCCGCGAGGGGTACAGACGCACCACCTTGAATTGGGAAATATCGCCGCCGTACTCCTTGAGGCGCTTGGCCGCCCAGGGCGACATCACACTCTTCACGTAGCGCCGCGGGATGCCGTACTCCTTCTCCAGCAGTTCGCCGTCCTCCTCGGGCGAGAACAGCCCTAGCGGCGATTCGTAGACCGGCGAGCCCTTGATGGCATAGAACGGAATATGCTCCATCAGCAGCTTGAGCCGCTCCGCCAGCGACGACTTGCCGCCACCCACCGGACCGAGCAGATAGAGGATCTGCTTGCGCTCCTCGAGCCCCTGGGCGGCATGGCGGAAGTAAGCCACGATCTGCTCGATCGCCTCTTCCATGCCGTAGAACTCGGAAAAGGCCGGGTAGCGGCGGATCACCTTGTTGGAAAAGATTCGGGAGAGCCGCGCATCCTTGGCGGTGTCGATCACCTCGGGTTCGCCAATGGCCTTCAGCATCCGCTCGGCGGCGCTGGCGTAGGCCATGGGGTCCTCACGACACAGCTCCAAATATTCCTGCAGGGTCATTTCCTCCTGCTGGACACGAGAGAAGCGGTTCTGCACATGGTCGAAGATGCTCATCGAAGCCTCCTGTTTGCCTTACCCCCCCTGGCCATCGAACCGGATGGCCGCCGCGGGTTACTCATCAGCCTAGTCACTTCGGGGCGCAGTGGGCGGCAAATAATCAACGCAAGGGTAGGATAACCATGAGAACGCAGGGCATGCCAAGGGTTCGATGATGGATCGAAAGATGCGTAAACGCTATTAGGACGCAGCTGACGATTGCCCGTAGCGTCACCCATCCACGCATGGAAAAGGTCATGCCGGCCGATGGGCAAAGAGGCGCCAGGCGCGGGCCGCCCATGGTACAGGGGCACCACGAGCAGGCCGCAGGAAGAAGGTTGAAGCACGAAGACAGGCGATACTGGCAAAGCAGGCTGCCAGTCGGTGCAACAGGGAGCACGACTGGCAGCTAATGGAGATGTGGGTCTATTAGTGTAGACGTATAGACTCGTCAGGCAATAAACGCAGGCCCTGCGCCGGATGACGTCACCATCACCCGCTGCCGCGATTCAGCGAGTAGCTTGCTCGCGTACCTCGGCCAAGTCCCAGTCCCGGAGAAGCTCAACAGCCAGATCGGGAGAGTCGAGGCCCTGTCCCTCCACCTGCAGCAGGATGCGCCCATCGAGCAGCATGGTAGCCTCGACCCGCCCACGCTCGGCTTCCCACTTGACGATAGCCGACTCACGCCCCATGCGTACCCGCTCCATGTTGGGCTGCGAGGCTATCATGGCTGGATTGTTGAAGAGCGCGGCCATGCCTTGGACCATGGGGTTGTCGACCATCATCGACGCCTCCAGACGGCCATCGCCGCCCTCTTCTCGGTAGTTTCTTTGCAGCATGGCGCCGCCGCCCATCAGGGCTGCCGCCCCACCGCCTCCGGACTCCACCTCCTCGGCACTCCAGCCGGCAGGCGCCTCGGGAAAAGTATTGGCAAGGCGCCCCGACATCAGCTTGCGAATGTCATTGATGGCGAACTCAAGCTCGGTCAGCGCCGCACCATATTCTCCTTCCTGATAGAGTTCGAGACCCAGCTCGATCTGCTCGACGACCTCATCGGCCTGGGCGGAAGCGGTAACAGGGAGCGCCAGGGCCAGACCCAGCAACGCCGTTCCAACAGGTTTCCTCATGGCTCGCATCGATTCTCTCCGGTTGTTGTTTTTCTCGCGCTTCAAAGAACCAGGCGGGTGACACAGTTCGAAGATGCACCTCGACCAGTGTAACCCGCTTTTACAATGCTATCGTCACGGCGCCACGCCGGAGTAGTCGTGGCGCTCCGGCCCACTTGCTACAGCCCCGCCGCCACACGGGTGCCCTGATCGATGGCACGCTTGGCGTCGAGCTCGGCAGCCTCGTCGGCGCCACCGATCAGATGCACCGCCACGCCAGCCTCCTTGAGCGGCTCGAGGAGCTCACGCACCGGATCCTGACCGGCGCAGATCACCACGCTGTCGACCTCGAGCAGGCGCGGCTCCCCGCCCAGGCGGATATGCAGGCCGTCGTCGTCGATGCCCATGTATTCGCAGCCCGCCAGCGTCTCCACGTTGCGGTGGCGCAGCGACATGCGGTGCACCCAGCCGGTGGACTTGCCCAGTCCCTTGCCGGGCTTGGAGGCCTTGCGCTGCAGCAGAAAGACCTGACGCGGCGTCTCGGGACGTTCGGGCGGGCGCAGGCCGCCGCGTTGGGCGACACCGAGGTCGACGCCCCACTCAGCGCACCAGGCGTCACGATCCAGCGAGGGATGCCCTACGTGGGTCAGTAGCTCGGCCACGTCGAAGCCGATGCCGCCGGCACCGATGATCGCCACCCGCCGCCCGACCCGTTCCGGGTGCTGGATCGCCATGGGATAGCTCATCACCTTGGGATGGTCGATGCCCGGCAGCTCGAGCCGCCGCGGGCGCACCCCGCTGGCCAGAATCACCGCGTCGAAATCGCGCAGCGTCTGCACGTCGGCCTCGACGCCGAGCTTCACCGTGACGCCCAGCTTGTCGAGCATGACCTTGAAGTAGCGCAGCGTCTCGTCGAACTCCTCTTTGCCGGGAATCCTGCGCGCCAGGTTGAACTGACCGCCCAGCTCCCCGGTGCGCTCGAACAGCACCACGCTGTGGCCGCGGCGGGCCGCAGTGAGTGCCGCCGCCAGCCCCGCCGGACCGCCGCCGACCACGGCAACGTCGCGCGGTGTCTCGGCCGTCTCGATGACGAGCTCGGTCTCGTGGCAGGCCTGGGGATTGACCAGGCAGGTGGTGAGCTTGCCCTGGAAGGTATGATCCAGGCACGCCTGGTTGCAGGCGATACAGGTATTGATCTCGTCGTCGCGCCCTTCGGCCGCCTTGGCGACCCAGGCCGGGTCGGCGAGGAAGGGGCGTGCCATGGAGACCATGTCGGCATGACCATCGGCCAGCACGCGCTCGGCCACCTCGGGCATGTTGATGCGGTTGGTGGTGATCAGCGGTATGGAGAGCTCGGCCTTCATGCGCCGGGTGACCTCGGTGAAGGCCGCCCGCGGCACGCTGGTGACGATGGTGGGCACGCGCGCCTCGTGCCAGCCGATGCCGGTATTGATCAGGCTGGCGCCGGCAGTCTCGATGGCTCGCCCCAGGGTCACTACCTCTTCCCAGGTGCTGCCCTCTTCCACCAGGTCGATCATCGACAGGCGGAAGATGATCAGGAAGTCGTCGCCCACCGCCTGGCGAATGCGCGACACGATCTCGACGGCGAAACGCATGCGGTTGTCGAATGCCCCGCCCCAGCGGTCGTCACGTTGGTTGGTGCGCAGGCACAAAAACTGGTTGATCAGATAACCCTCGGAGCCCATCACCTCGACACCGTCATAACCGGCCTCCCGTGCCAGCGAGGCGCAGCGCACGTAGGCCTCGATCTGACGCTCGACTTCGTCATCGGTCAGTTCGCGCGGCGTGAAGGGGTTGATCGGTGCCTGGAGCGGCGAAGGCGCGACCAGCTCGGGAGAGTAGGCGTAGCGTCCGGCATGCAGAATTTGCATACAGATGCGCCCGCCCTCGGCGTGCACGGCCTCGATCACGCCGCGATGATCGGCCACCTGCTCGGCGCGCTCCAGTGTGGCTGCCCCCTGGAATACCGCCCCTTCGGGGTTGGGCGCGATGCCGCCGGTGACGATCAAGCCGACGCCGGCACGGGCGCGTTCGGCATAGAACGCTGCCAGGCGGGCGAAGCCGTTCGGCGCCTCTTCCAGGTTGGTATGCATGGAGCCCATCAGCACGCGGTTGGGCAGTGTCAGATGGCCCACCTCGAGCGGACGAAAAAGATGAGGATAGCGCACGCCGAACTCCTCCTTGGGTCGAGTCACGGTCAATTTCAAACAACTGTATGATAGCTGGACGACAGGCGCAAAAGAAAAAGCGGTACATACGCCGAAGGGCGAAGCGAGCCTGACACGCTGCAGGCGAAATCCGCAGCGCACGAAGGCCTGCGCGGGCCGGCGGAGGGAGTATAGTCGATACGAAAAGGCCCCGAGCCGTGGGCTCGGGGCCTGAAATCGAATGGCGGACCGGACGGGACTCGAACCCGCGACCTCCGGCGTGACAGGCCGGCATTCTAACCGACTGAACTACCGGTCCGCGTGGTGGGTGATACCGGACTCGAACCAGTGACCCCCAGCATGTGAGGCTGGTGCTCTAACCAACTGAGCTAATCACCCACGCATATCGCAACTAGCGAAAACTGCAGAACAGACATCGTGGCGGACCGGACGGGACTCGAACCCGCGACCTCCGGCGTGACAGGCCGGCATTCTAACCGACTGAACTACCGGTCCACAGCTGATGAACTGCTTGGAAACGATGGCGGACCGGACGGGACTCGAACCCGCGACCTCCGGCGTGACAGGCCGGCATTCTAACCGACTGAACTACCGGTCCGCTGCTTGCTTCCTACGTGCCCAGGTTCTTGCCATCGCCTCTGTTCGGACGCGATGGTGGGTGGTACAGGGTTCGAACCTGTGACCCCCAGCTTGTAAGGCTGGTGCTCTCCCAGCTGAGCTAACCACCCCTGGTCACGTGGCGCTGAATTCTACAGAGTTCCTTTTCCTTGTCAACGCCTTTGCGACTTCAGCGACGAGTTCGAGAGTGGCCACGAACACGCATTCCACGGCGAAACCGGCCACAGGCCGCACCAGCCTTGAACTTGATCACCGCGTCTATCGATGGGAGCCCATGAAAGCGGCGATCACGGCCGCCCCCTCTTCGATCAACTCCGCCTGATCGCGGCCCGATGAGCGTCGTGGCTTCCAGTCATGGTCGCCATCGGCGAGCCAATGCACTCGCACATGCTCCGGCAGTTCGTAGCCCGCGACTTCCTCCCGAGTGCCAAACGGATCGCGACTGCCCTGCACCACCAGGGTGGGACACTCGATCGACGGCCAGTGCGACAGCCGTAAACGCTCAGGCTTGCCGGGTGGATGAAAGGGATAGCCGCACAGAACCAGACCGGTCACCGCCTCGTTCGCTGCCAGCAGACTGGCCGCGCGCCCACCCATCGACTTGCCCCCGAGCCACAGGTTACCCCCTTGGGGCCGTGTCAGAATGTCGCACCACTGTGACAACTCTTCTACCAAGCGGTCGATACGAGGAGGCGGCCTTCGCCTGCCTTCTCGCTGCATGTGCTGCATGTAGGCGAACTCGACGGCCAGGGTCTGAACCCCCTCGCGGGCCAGCGCATCACGCAAATGACTCATATAGGCCGACTGCTGGCCAGCCCCCGCACCATGGGCGATCAGCAGGCAACCGCTGCTGCCGTCGCCCTTCACTTCGAGTGGCCCCAGCCCTTCCACGAACCAGTTTCCGGGCCGCTCTTTCGGCTCCCATTCGCCCAGTCGGGCGGGATCGATGCTCAGCGCAGCTTTCGACGAAAAGTCCGACACGCGTCAAATTCCTATACCAGTTTCACCTGTATCCTTGTTTCAGTCTGTCAGGCGGCTGCGCTAGAATCCGCTCTGCTTTCTGACCTGCATCACCCAACCGGGAGCGCCGAGTGGCAGCCGCCACCACGAGTTCTCGACACGCGTTCGATGGGAACCTGACATGAGCACAGCATTAGAGCACCCGACCTACAACTACAAGGTAGTTCGGCAGTTCGCGATCATGACAGTGGTGTGGGGCATCGTGGGCATGCTCCTCGGTGTCATCCTCGCCGCACAGCTGGTATGGCCGCAACTCAACCTCGATCTGCCTTGGACCAGCTTCGGCCGTCTGCGCCCGCTGCACACCAACGCCGTCATCTTCGCCTTCGGTGGCTCCGCCCTGATGGCAACCTCGTATTACGTGGTGCAGCGTACCTGCCAGACGCGGCTGTTTTCCGACAAGCTGGCGGCCTTCACCTTCTGGGGCTGGCAGGCGGTGATTCTGTCGGCGGTGGTCACGCTGCCGCTGGGCTACACCACCACCAAGGAGTACGCCGAGCTCGAGTGGCCGATCAACATCCTGATCGCCGTGGTCTGGGTCAGCTACGCCATCGTCTTCCTGATGACCGTCAAGCAGCGGCGCACCTCCCACATCTACGTGGCCAACTGGTTCTTCGCCGCCTTCATCCTGACCGTGGCGGTGCTGCACATCGTCAACAACGCGGCGATCCCGGTCACCATGATGTACTCCATCTCGCTCTACTCCGGCGCCATCGACGCCATGGTGCAGTGGTGGTACGGCCACAACGCGGTGGGCTTCTTCCTGACCGCCGGCTTCCTCGGCATGATGTACTACTTCGTGCCCAAGCAGGCCGAGCGCCCCATCTACTCCTATCGCCTGTCGATCGTGCACTTCTGGGCTCTGATCATGATCTACATGTGGGCCGGCCCGCACCACCTGCACTACACCGCGCTGCCCGACTGGGCTCAGTCGCTGGGCATGGTGATGTCGATCATCCTGCTGGCGCCCTCCTGGGGCGGCATGATCAACGGCATGATGACCCTCTCCGGCGCCTGGCATAAGCTGCGCACCGATCCGACCCTGCGCTTCCTGGTCGTTGCCCTGGCCTTCTACGGCATGTCCACCTTCGAAGGGCCGATGATGGCCATCAAGACGGTCAACGCCCTGTCCCACTACACCGACTGGACCATCGGACACGTGCACGCCGGCGCCCTGGGCTGGGTGGCGATGATCACCATCGGCTCCATGTATCACCTGATTCCGCGCCTGTTCGGCCGCACCGAGATGTACTCGGTCGGTCTGATCGCCGTGCACTTCTGGCTCTCCACCATCGGCACCGTACTCTACATCGCCGCCATGTGGGTCAACGGCATCCTGCAGGGCCTGATGTGGCGCGCCATCAACCCCGACGGCACCTTGATGTACACCTTCATGGAGTCGGTCGAGGCCAGCGGTCCCGGCTACGTCGTGCGCCTGATCGGCGGCCTGTTCTGGGTCGTGGGCATGTTGATCATGGCCTACAACGTCTTCATGACCGTCAAGCGCAGCGAAGCCGCCCAGCAGCCGCTTCCGCAGACCGCCTGAGCAACCGGGGATACCGACACCAATGAAACACGAGATTGTCGAAAAGAACGTAGGCCTGCTCGCCGTGTTGATCCTGGTGGTGATCAGCTTCGGCGGCCTGGCCGAGATCGTGCCGCTGTTCTTTCAGAAGCAGACTACGGAGCCAGTGGACGGGCTGCGCCCGCTGTCCGCCCTGGAGCTGGAGGGCCGCGACATCTACCGGCGTGAGGGCTGCGTCGGCTGTCACTCGCAGATGATCCGCCCGTTCCGCGCCGAGACCGAGCGCTACGGCCATTACAGCGTGGCAGGCGAGTTCATCTACGAGCACAACTTCCTGTGGGGCTCCAAGCGTACCGGCCCGGATCTGGCTCGCGTCGGCGGCCGCTACAGCGACGACTGGCACCGTGCCCACATGTACAACCCGCGCGACGTGGTGCCCGGCTCGATCATGCCGGCCTATCCCTGGCTGTTCGAGCGCACCCTCGACGGCCGTGATACGCCGCGCAAGATGGAGGCGCTGCGCCGCCTGGGCGTGCCCTACACCGACGAGGACATCGAAGGCGCCACGCGTGAAGTACGCGGCCAGCAGGAGATCACCGCGCTGGTGGCCTATCTGCAACAGCTGGGGACCGTGCTCGAGGGCACGCGCTGATCATGGATACCGGTACCTTTCGCGGCATCATCACCGGCCTGCTGATCATCGCCTTCCTTGGCATTACCTGGTGGGCCTACTCCCGGCGACGCAAGCCGGATTTCGACGAGGCGGCCAACCTGCCCTTCGCCGAGGACGACGAACAAAGCAACCGTGACAGCAGCGCCTCGCAGCAGCGCTCCAAGCGCGAGCAGGCAAGCGAAGCCGATTCCCGCCACGACAGGGGAGACAAAGACACATGAGCAACTTCTGGGGTGACTCCCTCTCCGAGTTCTGGAGTGCCTGGATCATCATCATCACGCTGGGCTCCATCGCCTTCGCTTTCTGGATCCTGTACGCCAACCGCAAGACCGACAAGGTGCCGGATGCCGACGGCAACGTGGAAACCACCGGTCATGCCGCCGACGAGATCGAGGAGTACGACAATCCGCTGCCGCGCTGGTGGTTCCAGCTCTACGTGGCCACGGTGATCTTCGCCCTGGGCTATCTGCTGCTCTACCCCGGCCTTGGCAACTTCACCGGCCTGCTGGGCTGGACCCAGGAAGGCCAGTGGGAGCAGGAAGTGGCCCGCGCCGAGGAGCGCTTCACGCCGATCTTCGCCCAGTACCAGGAGATTCCGATCCCCGAGCTGGCGCAGGACGCCGAAGCGATGCAGGTCGCCGAGCGCATCTACCAGAACAACTGCGCGGTGTGTCACGGCGCCAACGCCCGCGGCGGCTACGGTTTCCCCAACCTGACCAACGACGATTGGCTCTACGGTGGCGAACCCGAGCAGATCATGACCACCCTGATTCGCGGTCGTAACGGTCTGATGCCCTCGTTCCAGAGCCTGGGCGAGCGCAACATCGAGCGAGTCGCTCAGCACGTGCTGTCGCTCTCGGGCCTCGAGCACGATGCCGAGCAGGCCGAGCAGGGTGCTGCGGTCTACGCCTCGGTGTGTGCCGCCTGTCATGGCCAGGAAGGCACCGGCAACACGGCCCTGGGCGCGCCCAACCTGACCAACGACATCTGGCTCTATCAGGCGCCCGGTCAGAGCGTGGCCGACTCGATCCGCCAGACGCTGCGCAATGGCCGCAATGGCCACATGCCGGCTCAGGAAGCCTACATCGGCGAAGAGCGTGTCCATCTGGTGGCGGCTTACGTTTATAGTCTGCGCTTCCGCGACTGACGTCCCCCGCCCGGGCGGGCAGTGCGACCCACCGTCGCACTGCCCCGCCTCGTGACGGGCTCTCGATACAATGAAGCCACTTCATTGCCTTCCCCATACGGGCCGCCGTTGCCCGTCGTGAGTCCGAAATGAGCGATAAGATTCCCACGCGTGACGTGACCCCGGATCCGGTGGGGCATCATACGCCCCATGCCACGGTACAACATGCCGCAGTACAACAGGAGATGTACGCCAAGCGGCGCCATATCTACGTGCGCGAGATCAAGGGGCTGTTCCAGCGCGTGCGCCGTATCGCCAACTGGCTGTTGATGCTGGCTTTCTTCGGCCTGCCCTGGCTCACCTGGGGCGATCGCCCGCTGATCTGGTTCGATCTGCCCGGGCGAGAATTCCACATCTTCGCCGCCACCTTCTACCCGCAGGAGTTCATCCTGCTGTCGTGGCTGCTGATCATCTGCGCCTTCGGCCTGTTCTTCATCACCGTATTCGCCGGCCGCGTATGGTGCGGCTACACTTGCCCGCAAAGCGTGTGGACCTTTCTCTACATCTGGGTGGAGCACCGCCTGGAGGGTTCGCGCAACCGGCGTATCAAGCTCGACAACCAGCCGATGAACCTCGACAAGACGTGGCGCAAGACCGCCAAGCACGTCGTCTGGCTGGCCATCGCCCTGGCCACCGGCGTCACCTTCGTCGGCTATTTCACACCCATTCGCGAGCTGGTGGTGGAACTGCCCATCCTCGAGGCTCACGGCTGGTCCTATTTCTGGGTCGGCTTCTTTCTGGTCTTCACCTACCTCAACGCCGGCTGGCTGCGCGAACAGGTATGCATTTACATGTGCCCCTATGCCCGCTTCCAGTCGGTGATGTTCGACAACGACACGCTGATCGTTTCCTACGACGCATCCCGCGGCGAACCCAGGGGCTCGCGCAAGAAGAGCCTGAGCCATGCCGAGGCGCGCGCGGCCGGCCACGGCGACTGCATCGACTGCGATCTGTGCGTGCAGGTCTGCCCCACCGGCATCGACATCCGCAAGGGGCTGCAATACGAATGCATTACCTGTGCCGCCTGTATCGATGCCTGCGACAGCGTAATGGACCGCATGAACTACCCGCGCGGGCTGATTCGCTATACCACCGAGAACGCTCTGGAAGGCAAGCGCTCCCATATCCTGCGTCCCCGCCTGCTGGGTTACTTCGCCGCCCTGACGGTGATGATCGGGCTGTTCGTGTGGGCACTGGGCGACCGCATGCCGCTCAATGTCGAGGTGGAGCGCGAGCGTGGCCAGCTCTACCAGATGACCCGTGACGGGCGCATCAGCAATGTCTATACCTTGACGGTACGCAACCTCGACGACCGCGACCACACCTACCGGCTGGAGGTGAGCGGTCTACCCGGACTGGAGCTCGACACCGAGACGCTACGGGTAGCGGCCGGCACCACGCGGCTGTTTGCGGTACAGATCACCGCCGCCCCGGAGGTGCTGACACTGCCCAGCCACCCCATTCAGCTCAACCTTCGATCCCTTGACGACGAGCGCATTACGCTCGAACGCGATACCCGCTTCATCGGTGAAGCACGGAGATGACCATGACGACCCCTTCCCCCTGGTACAAGCAGTTCTGGCCGTGGTTCCTGCTCGGTCTGCTGTTCACCTCGATCTTCGGCAGCTCGACCCTGGCCGTGATGGCGATTCGCACCGCCGACGGCCTGGTGCAGGAGGATTACTACGAGCACGGCCGCGCCATCAACATGGTGCTGGCCAAGCAGCAGCGTGCCGAGGAGCTCGACCTGGTTGCCAACCTGCGTATCGATCCCATGACCAGCGACATCATCGTTCAGCTCGACGGTGCAGAGCGCCCCGAGCGACTCTACCTGAAGCTGCTCTTCCCCACCGTGGGCGACCGCGACCAGGAAATCGTGCTGGAGCACGTGCGCGAGGGTCGCTATCTGGGTCAGGCGCCGGACAACCTGCGCTACCGCTGGTATCTGCAGCTGCACCCCAGCGCGGAGCAGCCCGAATGGCGCCTGGTCGGTGAAGGCAGCTTCCCCAGCGACGAGGAGTTCGCGCTGACGCCCGGGTTGCCGTCGCGTGGTTGATCGCCTTATCTCGCCTTGCCAAGAGCCGATATGAGCCACCCAGCCAGCACGGCCGAAGCCGCCGTCGACAACTGCTACCACTGCGGCAGCCTGGTGCCCGCCGGGGCGCCCTGGTCGATCGTGCTCGATGAACGTGAACACCCGCTGTGCTGCCCCGGCTGCGAGGCGGTGGCCCACGCCATCGTCGACGGCGGGCTTGGCAGCTACTACCGCTTTCGCACCGAGCTGCCCGAGCGTCCCGACGAGCGCCAGGCGGTCAAGGCCGAGACCTGGGCGGTATTCGACGACCCGGGCCTGCAGCGCCAGTTCGTCCACGCCGAGGACGACGGCGAACGCGTGTATGCCACCCTGGCGGTGGATGGCATTACCTGTGCCGCCTGCGCCTGGCTGATCGAGCACCGCCTCAACGATCTGGAGGGTGTCACCTCCAGCGCCGTCAATCTGAGCCACCATCGCGTCCGCGTGGCCTGGGACCCGGCACGCCTCAAGCTCTCGCGTATCCTCGCCGAGATGGCCGCCATCGGCTACAGCGCCCAACCCTACGAGCCGGATGCCGCTCAGCAGCGGCTGCAGTTCGAGGAGCGCATGAACATCCGCCGGCTGATCGTGGCGGCGGTGGGCATGGCCCAGGTGATGATGTTCTCCATCCCCATCTACATGGCCGCGCCTGGCGAGATCAGCGCAGACTTCTACGCTCTCTTCCACTGGCTGTCGTTCGCCCTGGCCACACCGGTGGTGTTCTTCTCGGCCATGCCCTTCTTCCGCAACGCCGTGCGCGATCTGCGCACCCGCGTGCTGGGCATGGACGTCCCCGTTTCCATCGCCATCGGTGGAGCCTACCTGGCCAGCGGCTATGCGGTGATCGCCGACACCGGCGAGGTGTACTTCGACTCGGTGGCGATGTTCACTTTCTTCCTGCTGTTCGGACGCTATGTGGAAGCCCGCGCGCGGCGCCGCAGCGGCCATACGGGCAACGTCATGGCCGGTGCCCTGCCGCTCTCGGCGGTGCGTCTGGAGGCCAACGGCGAGGAGCGTATCCTGCCGGCCAGCGAGCTCGTCGCCGGCGACCGGGTGATCGTCAAGCCCGGCCACGGGGTCCCCGCCGACGGCCTCATCGAAGAGGGCGAGTCGAGCCTCGATGAGTCGATGCTCACCGGTGAGTACCTGCCAGTGGTCCGGCGCGTCGGCGACAGCGTCACCGGCGGCAGTCAGAACATCGAGAGCCCGCTGGTGATTCGCGTGACCCACGCCGGCAAGGACGCGCGGGTGGCCAGCATCGTCGACCTAACCGACCGCGCTTTCGCCAGCCGCCCGCGCCTGGCCCAGCTCGCCGCCCGCATGTCGCACCTGTTCGTGCTGCGTCTGCTGGTGGTGACCGTCTGCGTGACCACCGCTTGGTGGTTCATCGACCCCAGCCGCATGCTGTGGGTGATGCTCTCGGTACTGGTGGTGACCTGCCCCTGCGCTCTGGCGCTGGCCACGCCCACCGCACTCACCGCGGGGCACGGTCAGCTGCGCCGTCGAGGCATACTGATCACCCGTGCCGACGCCATCGAGTCGCTGTCCCAGGTCGACCGGGTGATCTTCGACAAGACCGGCACCCTCACCTGCGGCGAAATGCAGCTCATCGACACCCGCCCCCTCGACGGCATCACAGCCGAGCGGGCACGTACCGTCGCCGCCACCCTGGAAGCCCATTCGGAGCACCCCATCGCCCGCGCTTTCCGTCCCTGGCGCCAGGCCACGGTGGATGCCAGCGACAGAGCCAGCCGCACCGGTCAGGGGGTCGAGGGCGTGATAGACGGCAAGCGTTGGCGCCTGGGACGCGCCGACTTCGTTGCGCCGGACCGTGCCCTGACGCCACCGGGGGAAGGCCAGTGGCTGCTGCTCGGCGAAGAGGGCGAGCCCCGCGTCTGGTTCGCCCTACGCGACAGGCTGCGTGAAGACGCGGCGGAAACCGTCGCCGAGCTGAAATCCCGCGGCATCCAGGTCGAGCTGCTCTCCGGCGATACCACTGAGGCCGTGCGCGGCATGGCCGAGCAGCTGGGCATCGAGACCTGGCAGGCCGGCGCCAGTCCGGAGGGCAAGCTGGCGCGCATTCGCGAGTGCCAGGCGGCCGGCGAGAAGGTCGCCATGATCGGCGACGGTATCAACGACGTCCCGGTGCTGGCCGGCGCCGACGTGTCGATCGCCATGAACGGCGCTACCGATCTGGCCCGCACCAGCGCCGACGCCGTGTTGCTGAGCCCGCGTCTGTTGCGTATCGTCGAAGCCATCGAGATCGCCCGCGCCACCCGGCGCATCATGCGCCAAAACATGATCTGGTCGGTGTGCTACAACTTCTCGGCGCTGCCGCTGGCCGCCATCGGTATCGTGCCGCCCTGGGTCGCGGCGCTGGGCATGTCGGGCAGCTCGCTGGTGGTGGTGGGCAATGCGCTGCGGCTCAACCGCTTCCGGCTGCGCCCTGCTCCGTTGCCGGCTTCCGAAGCACGACTGGTGAACGCATGACCATTCTGTACCTGCTCATTCCACTCTCGCTGGTTCTGCTCGGCCTGGCCGTGTGGGCCTTCTTCTGGGCGGTGAAGAACGATCAGTTCGAGGACCTGGAAGGCCCCGCCCACCGCATCCTCTTCGACGAGGACGAGAACGACCTGACCGCGGAGGAGCGCGAGAAGCGCCGCCAGGCCGCGCGTCGCAAGCCATCCGAAAAGGATGACAACGGACCAGCGAAACGCTGATGGACCCGACGGGACTCGGACTGCCGCCACTGCTGGCGGCCTTCGTCTTCGGCCTGCTCGGTGGCGCGCACTGCATCGGCATGTGCGGCGGCATCATGAGCGCGCTGACCTTCGCCGTGCCTCCCAGCATGCGCAGCCCCGCCCGGCTCTCGGGGTTGCTGCTCGGCTACAACCTGGGCCGCATCCTGAGCTACATGGTCGCCGGTGCCCTGGTCGCCTCGCTCGGCACCCTGGTGGCGCTGACGCCGGCAGCCCGCGCGGGCCTGCAGGCATTCGCCGCCATCATGCTGATTCTGATGGCGCTCTACATCGCCAACTGGTGGAAGGGTCTGCTCAGGGTGGAGGCGCTCGGCCGCCATCTCTGGCGCTACCTGGAGCCCTTCGGCAAGCGCCTGATGCCCGTAGTGAAGGTACCACAGGCCATCGCGCTCGGTGCCGTCTGGGGCTGGCTGCCGTGCGGGCTGGTCTATTCCATGCTCGCCTGGAGTCTGGCCACGGCCGATCCGCTGTTCGGCGCCTCGCTGATGGCGGCCTTCGGTCTCGGCACCCTGCCCTCGCTGCTGGTGACCGGCTTCGCCGCGCGTCAGTTGGGCGCCCTGATCCGGCACCCGGCAACCCGCGCCCTGGCCGCGCTGACCATCATCGGCTTTGCCGTGTGGCAGCTCACCATGCTGCTGCCGCTGGGTGCGCCAGGCCACTGAAGCAGCTCCTCCGACACGCCATTCTCACGCCATTTTGACGCAGCTCAACCCGGCAGTGAGAGGGTACGGCTAGCATTGTCCCTACAGTTCGTCTTGGGAGTGCCTTCATGTCCGTCCCCGCGCCATCCATGACTCGAACGATGGCCGATCCCTTCATCTGGGACGCGGCCCTGCTGCGGCGCTACGACACCCACGGGCCTCGCTATACCTCGTATCCCACCGCCCTGTCGTTCGGCTCGGACTTCACCGAGCCGGACTATCAGGCAGCGCTGGCGCGCAGCAACGCCGACGGCAGGCCGCTGTCGATCTACGTGCATATCCCGTTCTGTCGCAAGGCCTGCCACTACTGCGGCTGTCACAAGGTCGCGACCAAGACCACCAAGGTGGCGGAGCCCTACATCTCTCGCCTGGACCGCGAGATGGTGCTGATCAAGCCGCATGTGGATACGCGGAGGGAAGTGGCTCAGCTGCACTGGGGCGGCGGGACGCCAACCTTCCTGAGCCTCGATCAGATGAGCGATCTTATCGACCGCCTCGACGCCCGCTTCGGCCTTTCCAACGCCCGCGACCGCGACTATGCCATCGAGATCGACCCTCGCGAGGCCGACGTCTTCACCCTGCGCCATCTACAGGCCCTGGGCTTCAACCGCCTAAGTCTCGGCGTGCAGGATCTCGATCCCCGGGTGCAACGGGCCATCAATCGGGTCCAGCCACGCATCCTGACCGAGGCGTTGATCGATGAAGCCGACCGCCTCGGTTTTCGTTCGCTCAATCTGGATCTCATCTACGGCCTGCCCTTGCAGACCCGCGACAGCTTTGCCGCCACGCTGGAGCAGGTGATCGCCATGGCCCCGGCACGGCTATCGATCTTCAACTATGCCCACATGCCGGAGCGCTTCGCGGCCCAGCGTCACATCAACGCAGGGGACCTGCCCGCGCCCGAGGAAAAACTGGCCATGCTGCGCATCACCATCGCCATGCTGACCGAAGCAGGCTATGTGCACATCGGCATGGACCACTTCGCCAGAGCCAGCGACAGTCTTGCCATCGCGCAGCGTGAAGGCACCCTGCAGCGCAACTTCCAGGGCTACTCCAGCCATGCGCAGTGTGACCTGATCGGGCTTGGCGTGTCGGCGATCTCCTGCATCGACGACGTCTATTCGCAGAATCACGTCACTCTCGCTGCCTACGAGCAAGCGCTGGACGCCAGTCATCTGCCCACGGCGCGTGGCATTCGTCTCTCCTTCGACGATCGGGTCAGGCGGCACGCCATCGAACGACTGATGTGCGACATGGAACTCGACTTCGACGAGCTGAGCGAGACCTTCGGCATCGACGCGCCGCGCTATCTGACGGACGCTCTGGCTCGCCTCGAGATGCCCCAGCGTGACGGACTGGTCGTCTGGGATGGGCCTCGCCTGATTGCCACCCCCTTGGGCCGCTTGCTGATTCGGCACCTTGCCATGGCCTTCGATGCCAGGCTGCCACGGCAGCCCGACTCTCAGCACTCCCGAATCGTTTAAGTCAGAAGATCATTTCTAAAGGTTCCGCAAGGTGTTGCGGCCAAAGGTCGCAAGGGGCATTTTACCTGCACCAATAATGTTCCATAATGCCTTAATGACAATGATCAAGGAGGTGGAGCATGCCGGTAAACGCGGCCAATGCGCTCGGCAAGCGGCGTTCACTGCTGCATGAAACTCGCTGCCAGAACTGCAGCCTGAGTTCACTGTGCCTGCCTCTCGCTCTGGAACTCGAGGACATGGAGCAGTTCGATGCCATCATTCGGCGTCGCTCTCCACTGAAGAAGGGGGAATCCCTGTTCCGTCAGGGCAGCGCCTTCAGCAGCGTCTTCGCCGTTCGCTCCGGCAGTCTCAAGCAGATCACCACCGAGGGCTCCGGTGAGGATCAGGTCACCAACTTCTATCTGCCCAGCGAGCTGGTCGGTCTCGACGGCATCGACGAACAGACCTATCCCGGCAGCGTGATCGCGCTCGAGACCACCACGGTATGCGAGATTCCCTTCGACCGGCTCGACCATCTCTCCGAACAGCTGCCGGAGCTGCGTGGCCAGCTCTATCGCAGCATGAGCAAGGAGCTGCGCGACGACCGCAAGATGATGCGCCTGCTGTCGCGCAAGACCGCCGACCAGCGCCTGGCCAGCTTCTTCACCAGCCTGTCGGACCGCTTCCGTCGCCGTGGCTACTCGCCCTACAGCTTCCGCCTCTCCATGTCACGGGCCGATATCGGCAACTACCTGGGGCTGGCCGTGGAAACCGTAAGCCGCATTCTCGGCCGCTTCCAGCAGCAGGGGCTGGTCGAGGTGTCCGGGCGCGAAGTGAACATTCTCAATCTCGAGGCGCTGGTGGCCCAGGCCCAGGACGACCACTGAGCCCCACGACATCCGCGAGCAAACGCAAACCGCCCGGCCTAGGCCGGGCGGTTTGCGTTTGGGCGGGCTATCGGCTCAGCCGTCGTTCGACACGTTCAGGGCATCGATGCGTCGCTCCTGCATCCTGGCCTGCTTGGCCTCGAGCCCTGCGAAGTCAAACAGCTCGCGGTCGGCCAGCTGCGACGGCGCCACGTTGGTCACCGCCTTGAACATGGTCTCGAGGCGCCCGGGGTTCTTGCGCTCCCACTCGGCCAGCATCTCCTTGACCACCTGGCGTTGCAGGTTGGGCTGGGAGCCGCACAGGTTGCAGGGGATGATGGGGAACTCCATCAGCCTTGCGAACTCGGCGATGTCCGCCTCACGGCAGTAGGCCAGCGGGCGGATGACGATGTTCTTGCCATCGTCGGAGAGCAGCTTGGGCGGCATGGCCTTGAGGCTACCGCCATAGAACATGTTGAGGAACAGCGTCTCGAGGATGTCCTCGCGATGATGGCCAAGCGCCACCTTGGTCGCGCCGATTTCCTCGGCGAAGCCATACAGCGAGCCACGCCGCAGGCGCGAACAGAGCGCACAGGTGGTCTTGCCCTCCGGCGTCTTCTCCTTGACCACCGAATAGGTATCTCGCTCGAGGATGTAGTACTCGACGCCGGTGCCCTCAAGATACTCGGGCAACACGTGCTCGGGAAAGCCGGGCTGCTTCTGGTCGAGATTCACCGCCACCAGCGAGAAGTTCACCGGCGCATTGCGCTGCAGGTTGCGCAGAATCTCGAGCAGCGTATAGCTGTCCTTGCCCCCCGACAGGCAGACCATGACCCGGTCGCCTTCGTGGATCATGCCGTAATCGATGATCGCGTTGCCCACCTGACGCCGCAGACGCTTCTGCAGCTTGTTGAACTCGCGGCGCTGCTTGGCGTCGAGTGCAGCCAGCGGCGAACTCGCCTCGCTCACCTCGTCGCGCTGTTGACGGGTGTCGTCATCGACGGTGGTGGGATCGAAAGTCACGGCGTCTTGCATGGTCACGGGCTGCCAGGGCATGGTGAAGGATGGGTGGCAATCCTACCATCGACACCGTCCGAAGGCGACGCCGCAGCAGCGATTCAGCGGCTCATGCCTCTTGTCGTTCGGGCATTCCGGTCCGCTCCAGGCGTAGGTACATCAGCGCCGTGGTCACGGCATCGCCGAGTGCGGTATTGCGCCCCATCACCGGCACGTCCAGCGCTGCTGCCACCGTCTCGAAACGCTGGGCGCGAGGCTCGGGCTCCATGACACTGCGACGCAGTTGGCGATGATACAGCTGCGCCACGTCGATACAGGTATTGGGCAGGTCGAAGCCGAAGCGGGGGCGAATCTGACGGTTGAGGATAGCCAGGTCGAAGTCGAGCCGCCACCCCAACAGCGGCCGGTTGCCGATGAAGTCGAGCAATTTCACCAGGGCCTCATCGAGGCTCTCGCCATCGTCGAGATCGACTCCGCGCAGGCCATGCACGCGAATGGAGTCGCCGGTCAGCGTGGCCGGGCGTTTCAGGCGCAGGTCGAGGGACTCGCTGGTGAGCACTCTGTCACCGCGTACCTTGACCGCCCCGATGGAGACAGGCTCGGAGGTACGCGTATCGACGCCGGTGGTTTCGCAGTCGATGGCCACCAGTTCGTCCCCGGTGTAGGGGTGGAAGAGCCAGCCGTACTCGCCGTCGGCATGACGGCGGCGGTCGTTGGCACGGCGCAGGGCGCGAAACATGGCAAACCTCCTGTTGTCCTCGGCTGTGCAACGTCCTCAGGTGTATTCGAGGTGATAGCGTTGCGACAGGCTCTGTTTGAAGTCCTTGACGATATGCAATGCCTCACGCAGCAGGTCACGCTCCAGCGACGACAACTGCTGGACCACGACCCGGTCGGGGCTCTTGCCGTTGGGTTCGCCATCGAGACGCTCGAGCTGCTGTTTCAGGCGCAGTTCGGTGAACAGCGATAACGCCTCGGCGAGATCCTCGGCCACCCGCGCCTCCAGCCGTCCGTCCGCGGCCAGGGCCTCGAGCCGCTCGAGCGTCGAGGTCGGCTGGATGCGTCGCTCCAGCGCCATGGTGCGTACGCCGTGAACGATAGGAAAGATGCCGCCCTTCTTGATGTCGATCCCGTGCTGCGGCTTCTTCAGCGAGCCGAACAGGGTCAACGGGGTGGAGAAACGCAGCGCCGTACGCGCAAAGTAGGAGAGCAGCAGCTCATCGCGAGAACACTGCTCGAACAGCGACTGGCGCACGCGGTCGAGCAGCGCCGGGTTGCCGGCCACCGAGTGGGAGTCGAGCATGATGGCCAGCTTCATCAAGCTGTCGCCATCGCGCTTCTCGGCCCAGCGCGCGATGCGTTCGCGCCACTGTGAGACGCTACCCACCCACTCCGGATTGTTGACCATGATGTTGCCGGGGCAAGGCGGGTAGCCGAGCTCGATCAAGGTCTCGGTGAGACGCTGCATCTGATCACCAACATCCGGCCACTCGAGCCCGTCGGCGAGAATCAGGCCGTTGTCCTGATCGGTCTTGAGAATCTGCTCGCCGCGGCCTTCGCTGCCCATCACCATCAGACAGCTGTCGCGGTGATAGCGCTCGTCGATGAGAAAGCCCCACGCCTTGGACATGATGCGTCCGTTTAGCGCTGCCAGCAGACCCATGGCGAAGCGCAGCTTGACGCCCTGGGCCATCAGCGCCTTGACCAGCTCGGGGGTGCGCCGGCTGGCACGGTAAAGGGCATCGAGACTGTCCGCCTGTTCCACCTGCAGGCTCACCACATAGCTGCGGCTGGAAAAATAACTGAGCACGTCGGTGAGCTCGACCACGCCGATGGGACGCTCCTGTTCCACTACCACGACCCGCTCCACCTTGAAGCGGGTCATCATGACCAGCACCTCGAACAGGTACTGGCCGGGACTCACCGTCACCAGTTCGAAGTTGGCAATGGCCTGCAGCGGGCTCTCCTTCTCCAGCCCCTTCAACACCAGTGCATTGAGCAGATCGGTCTTGGTCACCATGCCGGCACCGCCGGGGCCTTCCACCAACAGGCTGTCGGCATGGCTCTCATGCAATCTCGACACCGCCTCTGCGATGGTGGTCTCGGCAGACATGCACAGCGGCGGGCGCATGCACTCGCTGACCCGGGCCAGCATGAAGCCGGCCATGGTCACACCGCCTTCGGCGCGCTGCTCGGTCAGCAGCCGGGCCTTGTGTGCCAGGGTCTGGCGGAAAAATTCGGCAAAGGCCGGGCAGTCGTCGCACAGCTGCAGGAACAGCGCCTTGGGCAGCAGATAGCAGAGACTCTCCTGCTCGGCGCGAAAACGATAGCGGCTCTTGCCGTTGAGAATGCTGATGGCACCGAAAAGATCGCCCGCCGTGTAGTGGCCGATGCGCTCACGCGCGCCGGGCTGGGTGGTATCCAGCTCCGCCACTTCCCCCTTGTGAATGAGGAAGACGTACTCTCCCGGCTGGCCGGTCTCGAGAATGATCTCGTCGCGGTCGAAATAGGCCAGGTCGATGCCATGACGGATGCGCTCCCGCCCCTCCTCATCAAGAAAGGAGAAAGGTGGTTGGGAAAGATCGACATCGACCATCTCGTTACCCCCGTGGTGCGGCCACCATGCCTCGGTTCATCGCGAATACCGGGAGCGCCGGGCAGCGACACCGGCAGCCGAGCGAGCCCGCAGGGAAATCTGGCAGCCCGGTCGTTTTACGAGATACTCCCGGACTTTTTCCTACACGTCCCTGTCGCTTCCAACAACAATAGCAGCGCTGCTTTCCTTCGAAGCCTTGGCAGAAGCACTGCTTGCATCCTCGAGGCAGGATAACAGCCCCAAGATTTAGGAGATAACCTAGACCAACGTCCAAAGAACTCTTTTCCAGAACGTCTGCACCACTTGAAGAGGAAGACACCCCCTAAACCAAACAGCTAATAGACAAAAGTTCAATGCTAGACAATCGTCCTATCACTGACTCCTCAGCCACCTGAAAACATGACAAAAGACAAACACAAGCCACTGAAAATAAAGAAAAATCACAAACACCCTTCTATTACAATTTACTCATGATACCAAAGTCTGGGATTTTATTTTTTGAGTTTATTGACCAGTATTGCTCATGAGTCATACAGGGTGATCGCACCTGGATAACGCGACTCGACTAATGGATAACCGGTCGTAGCGGGAAGCGCGGATGTACGCAGGGAGCAAGGGATCCTCGGGCGCCGACAGGCCTTCGTTCATGCACCCGATTCGACTCGCTCAGTGCAACCCCCTGATGAAATATGGCATCTCTCTGTGCGACTTCCCCAACCTTTAACAACAAGTGGAGAGCATCACTATGGCAGATGACAAGATCAATGCTGCTGAATACTGGAAGGCAAACGTACGCCTCATAACCGGATGCATGATCGTCTGGGCGTTCGTTTCCTACGGCTGCGCCATGCTGTTTCGGCCCCTGCTCTCGGGGATACCGATCGGCGGCACCGACCTCGGGTTCTGGTTCGCTCAGCAGGGCTCCATTCTCACCTTTATCGGCCTGATCTTCTTCTATGCCTGGAAGATGAACAAGCTCGACCAGAAGTTCGGCCTGGGGGAGTAAACCAGCATGAGTCAGTTTGCCATCAACCTGCTCTTCGTGGGCGGCTCGTTCGCTCTCTATATCGGCATCGCCATCTGGGCACGAGCCGGCTCCACCAAGGACTTCTACGTCGCCGGCGGCGGCGTCCATCCGGTCACCAACGGCATGGCCACGGCGGCCGACTGGATGTCAGCGGCGTCCTTCATCTCCATGGCCGGTCTGCTGGCTTCCGGCGGCTACGCTAACTCTACCTTCCTCATGGGCTGGACCGGCGGCTACGTCATCCTGGCCATGCTGCTTGCCCCTTACCTGCGTAAGTTCGGCAAGTTCACCGTGCCCGACTTCATCGGCGACCGCTTCTACAGCAAGACTGCCCGCGTGGTCGCGGTAATCTGCTTGATCGTGGCCTCGGTGACCTACGTTATCGGTCAGATGACCGGCGCCGGCGTGGCCTTCTCACGCTTCCTCGAAGTACCCAGCAGCACCGGTATCTGGATCGCGGCAGGCATCGTCTTCCTGTATGCGGTATTCGGCGGCATGAAGGGTATTACCTACACTCAGGTGGCCCAGTACATCGTACTGATCATCGCCTATACCATCCCTGCCGTGTTCATCGCCATGCAGCTGACCGGCAACCCCATCCCGATGTTCGGCATGTTCAGCACCCACACCGAATCCGGCGTGCCGCTGCTGGCCAAGCTCGACGAGGTGGTAACGGCGCTGGGCTTCCGCGACTACACTGCCGACGTCGACAACAAGCTCAACATGGTGCTGTTCACCCTGTCGCTGATGATCGGTACCGCCGGTCTGCCCCACGTCATCATCCGCTTCTTCACCGTACCGAAGGTGGCCGATGCACGCTGGTCCGCCGGTTGGGCACTGGTGTTCATCGCCCTGCTCTACCTGACCGCACCGGCCGTGGGCTCCATGGCGCGCCTCAACCTGGCCACCACCATCTTCCCGGAAATGGCCGGACAGGTGGAAGACTACCAGGAGGCACTGGCCAACCCGATCCTCTACGAGGAGCGTCCTGACTGGATCCGCACCTGGGAAGACACCGGCCTGATCACCTTCACCGATCACAACAACGACGGCCGCATCCAGATGTACAACGATGCCAACCCGGGCTTCCAGCCCATCGCCAGCGAGCTTGGCTGGGAAGGCAACGAACTGACGGTGAACAACGACATCCTGGTACTGGCCAACCCGGAAATCGCCAACCTGCCGGGCTGGGTCATCGGCCTGATCGCAGCGGGCGGTATCGCGGCGGCACTCTCCACCGCGGCAGGCCTGCTGCTGGCGATCTCTTCCGCCATCAGTCATGACCTGATCAAGAACACCATCAACCCGAGCATCTCCGAGAAAGGCGAAATGCTGGCGGCACGGATCTCCATGGCCGGCGCCATCCTGCTGGCGACCTACCTCGGCCTCAATCCGCCAGGATTCGCGGCCCAGGTGGTAGCACTCGCCTTCGGCATCGCCGCCGCCTCGCTGTTCCCGGTGCTGATGATGGGTATCTTCTCCACCCGGATGAACAGCAAGGGCGCCATCTGCGGCATGCTGGCCGGCCTGCTTTCCACCCTGCTGTACATCTTCACCTACCTGGGCTGGTTCTTCATTCCCGGCACCAACATGCTGGCGAACGTCGAATCCAACTGGCTGTTCGGCATCTCACCGCTCTCCTTCGGTGCAGTGGGTGCGATGATCAACTTCGCCGTGGCCTACGCGGTATCCAGCGCCACCGAGGAGCCGCCGCAGGAGATCCAGGAACTGGTCGAAAGCGTGCGCTATCCGAAAGGCGCTGGCGCAGCCACCGGCCACTAAGCCATAATCACCCCCCGGCCCTGCCCCAGGGCCGGGAACCGAACCAGATCGGGCTTCCCACCGGGAAGCCCGATTGCATTGATAAAGGTGGCGTCATGATATGGCACTTGATCGCGGCGATCTTCGCCGCCTTGGGGGCGGCGGGAATTGGCCTGATACTGCGCGTGGCCAGCGGCAAACGGCTGCCAAAGTGGATCATCCCAGTGTTTGCCGGGCTGGGCATGCTGGGCTACCAGATCCACTACGAATACTCCTGGCTCGACCACAAGCTGGAGCAGCTGCCACCCACGGCCCGGGTGGTCCACACCGAGCAGGACAGCATGCCGTGGCGTCCCTGGACCTACCTGTATCCGCTCACGGCGGCCTTCAGTGTGGTCGACCAGAGCAGCATGGTGCCGCGCGAGGCGAACGACCAGCAGTTGGTCGAATTCATCCTCTATCGCTTCGAGAAGGAGTACGTCGACCGCCTGACTCATCAGCCCTATCTGATGAACTGCACCACGGCCGAAATGGTGCCGCTGAGCGAAGAGAGCCGCCAGCCCCGCACCGAGGGCATGCGCCGGCTCAACGAGGGTTCACGCCTGCTCGAGGCAGTCTGCTCCCCCTGGTAGCGTCGAACAGTCGGCAGGGCGTCTTGCGCTGTCCTGTCGGCCCGAGTGTTCTCGGGTCGATATCGCTTTAGAATGGTGAGCAGTTATCGGGGGAAGAAAGAATGTTTGCCGGCTGGCTGCTGATCGCCGTTTCGCTGCTCTATATCGCCGTTCTGTTCGGCATCGCCTGGCTGGGCGACCGTAACGCACGCCAGCGCGGCTCGAGCCGCAAACGTCCGGCTATCTACATTCTGGCGCTGGCCATCTACTGCACCTCCTGGAGCTTCTACGGCGCGGTGGGCCAGGCAGCCACCGCCGGCTGGTCGTTCGCCAGCATCTACGTGGGTCCGATCCTCACCTTCCTGCTGTTCTGGCCGATCCTGGCCAAGATGATTCGCGTGGCCAAGCGCCAGAACATCACCTCGATCGCCGACTTCATCGCCTCGCGTTACGGCAAGACGCAGTCGCTGGCCGCCTTCGCCAGTCTGGTGGCACTGATCGGCACGCTGCCCTACATCGCCTTGCAGCTGAAAGCCGTGGCGACCTCCTTCGCCGTACTGACGGATGCGGCCGACATCACCCATACGCCGGTTTTCGCCGATACGGCGTTCTTCGTCGCCCTGGTCATGGCCGCTTTCGCCATTCTGTTCGGTACCCGCCACACCGACGCTACCGAGCACCATGAGGGCCTGATCCACGCCGTCGCCTTCGAGTCGATGGTCAAGCTGCTGGCCTTCCTGATCCTGGGCGCCTACGTCACCTGGGGCATGTTCGGCGGGCTCGGCGAGCTGATGGCGCTGGCCGATACCCAGTTGGAACTGCAGCGCCAATTGGCCGACCAGAACTTCGGCCGCGGCTTCTGGGCTCAGACGCTGTTGGCCATGCTGGCGATCTTCTGTTTGCCGCGCCAGTTCCACGTCGCCGTGGTGGAGAACACGCACCCCAGCGATGCCGCCAAGGCGCGCTGGCTGTTTCCGCTCTATCTGGTGGCGTTTGCCTTCTTCATTTTGCCCATCGCCGCCGCCGGCCTGGCCCTGTTCCCCGACGGCTCGGTGGAACCCGATACCTTCGTGCTGGCGCTGCCCATGGCCGCCGAGCAGCAGTGGCTGACCCTGCTCACCTACATCGGCGGTTTCTCGGCAGCCACCGGCATGGTGATCGTGGCCACGGTGGCGGTGTCGATCATGATCTCCAACGAGATCGTGATACCGCTGCTGTTCCGTATGCGCTGGCTCGATGCCAGACCGCGCGACTACGGTCGGTTGGTACTCAAGGCCCGCCGCATCACTATCTGCGTCATTCTGGCCCTGGCCTATGGCTTCTATCAGCTGATCGGCGAATTCACCTCGCTGGCGTCGATCGGCATGCTCTCCTTCGCCGCCGCGGCCCAATTCGCCCCGGCCCTGATCGGCGGGCTCTACTGGAAGCGCGGCAACCGTCTGGGCGTGATCGTGGGCATGAACGCCGGCTTTGCCATCTGGGCCTACAGCCTCCTGATGCCGGCGATGATCCAGGGCGGCGTGCTGCCTGCCCAGTGGCTGAGTGGCGGCCCCTTCGGCCACCCCTGGCTGACACCCACCGCGCTGTTCGGGCTCAATTTCGGCGACGCCTTCACTCACGGCGTGATGCTCTCGCTCGGCATCAACCTGTTCTGCTACATCTTCGTCTCCCAGATCACCTCGCAGCGGGTGGTCGAGCGTATTCAGGCCTCGCTGTTCGTCGACAGCGTCGAGACCCGCCAGACCTCGGTCAACCGCCCCTGGACCGGCGCCACTACGGTGGGCGATCTCAAGGTGCTGTGCGAGCGCTTCCTTGGTGCCGGTCAGGTGGCCCGTGCTTTCGACGACTACGCCCGGCGCACCGGCAAGCCGCTGGAAGACGGCAACCGTGCCTCCATCGACGTGATCCAGTTCACCGAGCGCTTCCTGGCTTCGGTACTTGGCGCCTCCTCGGCGCGCATCGTGGTCAACTCAGCGCTGCAGGGCCGCGGCATCGGCATCTCCGACGTGATCTCCATCGTCGACGAAGCCTCGCAGGTGCTGGAGTTCAACCGGGCCCTGCTGCAGGCCACCATCGAGAACATCAACCAGGGTATCAGCGTGGTCGATCAGAACATGCGCCTGGTGGTGTGGAACCAGCGCTATCTGGAGCTGTTCCGTTTCCCCGACCATCTGATCCGCGTGGGTGCGCCGATCGACAAGATCTTCCGTTACAACGCCCACAACGGCGAATACGGCCCCGGCGATCCGGAAGAGCACGTGCAGTTGCTGATCGACAATATCCGCGACGGCCAGCCCCATCGCTACGTGCGCTACCGCCAGGACGGCAGTGTCCTCGAGGTGCAGGGCAACCCCATGCCGGGCGGCGGCTTCGTCTATACCTATCAGGACATCACCCAGCAGAAGCGCATCGAGGAAGCGCTGATTCGCTCCGAGAACAACATCCGTATCTACACCGACAACGTGCCGGCGCTGATCGCCTACTTCGACAAGGAGTGCCGCTACCTCTTTACCAACCGTGCCTACGAGCAGGCCTTCGGCATCGACCGCAACGAGGTCATCGGCAAGCACGTCAACGCCGTCATCAGCGACGAGATGGCGCAGGAGCGCGAGCCCTGGATACACCGGGCCCTGGCCGGCGAGCGGGTCAGCTTCGAAGTGTCGATGCACCTCGGCGACGACCTGCGCTACATGCTGGTGACCTATACCCCGCACTTCGGCGACAGCGGCGCCATCCTCGGTTTCTTCTCGCTCTACCAGGACATCACCGAGCGGCGCCTGGCCGAGATCGCGCTCAAGGAGACCAACGAGACCCTGGAGGAGCGGGTACGCGAGCGTACTCAGGCGCTGTCGGAAGCCAACACCGCGCTGCGCCAGGAGAACCGGGTGCGGGCCGAGGCCGAGCAGGCGCTGCGTCAGGCCAAGCAGGTGGCCGAGGATGCCAACGCTTCCAAGACCCGTTTCCTGGCCGCTGCCAGCCACGACCTGCTGCAGCCACTTAACGCCGCGCGCCTGTTCACCTCGGCCCTCTCCAACGAGATGGACGCGGTGGACATGAAGCGTACCATCGGCCATATCGACAACTCGCTGCAGGCCGCCGAGGAGCTGCTCGGCACCCTGCTCGACATCTCCAAGCTCGATGCCGGCGCTCTGACGCCGCGGCGCAGCCACTTTGCCCTGGCGGACATCTTCCGGCCGCTGCGCGCCGAGTTCGAGGTGATGGCCGAAGAGCGCGGCCTCGACCTGGTGGTGGTGCCGACGCGAATCTGGGTCGACAGCGACCCGCAGATGCTGCGCCGAATCGTTCAGAACTTCCTCTCGAACGCGCTGCGCTATACCCAGGAGGGTCGCGTGCTGCTGGGCTGCCGGCGCCGTGGATCACGCCTGACCATCGAGGTGTGGGACTCCGGCCCGGGCATTCCCGAATCCAAGCAGGCGGAGATCTTCCAGGAGTTCCGCCGCCTGGATCAGGCATCGCGGCACAAGGAGAGCGAAAAGGGGCTGGGGCTTGGCCTCTCCATAGCCGACCGCATGAGCCGGGTACTCGACCATCCGATCAGGGTCTTCTCCCGCGAAGGCATCGGCACCATGTTCTCCGTCAGCGTGCCGGTGGTGGCGCCACGCAGCGATACCGAGCGCGCAGAGGAGGCCGCCTCGTCGCGCCGCGTGGGCAACAAGCTGGTCGGCACCCGCGTGCTGTGCATCGACAACGAGACGCTGATTCTCGAAGGCATGAAGGCGATGCTCTCCGGCTGGGGCTGCGAGGTCTATACCGCGACCACCATCGGCGGCGCCAAGTCGGTGCTGCGCAACCTCGACGGCGAGCCGGACGCCATCCTGGCCGACTACCACCTCGACAACGAAGTGACCGGCCTGATGGCGCTCGAGGCATTGAGCGAGAGACTGGAGAGCGCCGTGCCGGGCATCGTGATCACCGCCGACCGCACCGAAGAGGTGGCCGAGGTGATTCGCCGCAGCGGCTACCACTTGCTGCAGAAGCCGGTGCGCCCCGCCGCTCTGCGCGCCCTGCTGACCCGCACGCTGCAGGCCAGCCGGGCAGCCCGACAGGAAGGTTGATCCTACCCAACCGTAATGCTCAAAACGCAACGCCCCAAACGCAACGACCGCCGGATGCTGTCATCCGGCGGTCGTTGCGCTTGGGGCTGCCTGTCGCTGGTCGGTCAGGACTCGACCTTGGGCGGCTCGACCTCGAGTTTCTGGGCTGCAATCACAGCCTGGGTGCGGGAGTGCACCCCCAACTTGCGCAGGATGGCGGTCACGTGGGCCTTGATGGTGGCCTCGGAGACGTTCAGCTCGTAGGCGATCTGCTTGTTGAGCAGCCCTTCGGTGAGCATGTTGAGCACGCGGAACTGCTGCGGGGTCAGCGATGCGATGGCCTCGGCGAAGCGGGTCTCCTCCTCGTTGGCATCGCCCAGGCTGTCGGCCAGCTCCTTGGGCAGCCACACCTCGCCGTCGAGGATTTCGCCGACCGCCTCGGCGATCAGCTGCAGGGATGAGGACTTGGGGATGAAGCCGGAGGCGCCATAATCGATGGCGCGTCGCACCACGTGCGGCTCGTCGCTGCCGGAAACCACCGCCACCGGAATGTCAGGCGTCTGACCGCGCAGTTGAATCAGGCCGGAAAAACCGTGAGCCCCCGGCATGTGCAGGTCGAGCAGGATCAGATCGGCATCGGGATGACGCGTCACCACCTCGCTGGTCGCCTCCATGGTATCGGCTTCAACGATCTCGGCCTGGGGTGCCAGTTGGCGCAACGCTTGAGTCAGCGCTGCACGGAACAGCGGATGGTCATCGGCAACGATGAATTTCTGGGCAAAGGCCATGGATTCTCCTCCGGTTCCTCGAGCACGGGGCCTACGGCCGCCACACAGGGGGCTATTTCGATTGTTCACCGCATGTTACCCCATGCTTGGGCGCTTCCCAAGCGCATGGAAGCCACTGTCGACAATTCATTCGTCATCCGCCCTTCCATGCCAATACAACGCGGCGGAAACGGGACAACTTCCGTTTCACATGGATACAGCAACGTCCTTGATGGCGGAGAAACCCGACTCCTATCTTCAAAGACGATGGCAGACGCCAGCAGTGCCGGATTCCCGGTAAATGGAAGTACTCAGTACACGAAGCACTACGTGTACGAACGGAACCTCAAGGAGCAGACCCCATGGCACAGCGTAACCAGAACCCCGGCAATTTTGCCAACGACCCGAAGAAGGCCTCCGAAGCCGGCCAGAAAGGCGGCCAGCGCAGCGGCGGCAACTTCGCCAACGACCCGCAGAAGGCCTCTGCAGCCGGCCAGAAGGGCGGCCAGCGCAGTAGCGGCAACTTCGCCAACGATCCGCAGAAGGCCTCTCAGGCCGGCCAGAAGGGCGGTCAGAACAGCGGGGGCAATTTTGCCAACGACCGTCAGAAAGCCTCCGAAGCCGGCCGCAAAGGCGGCAAGAGCCAAGGCCACTGAGCGCCTTGTCGAGCACAGCCTGTCGGAGTTCCGCTCCGACAGGCTGTGCCTCTCGGCCATCTCCTTCAGCTCACAGGCAAGCCGTACCCGGCTTTGTCTGGGCAGGGACTGCCGTGCTGGAGGTGGTCATAGTGTCGAGCAGCAGGAGGCACCATGTTTCATCACTCGTCGAAGTTGCAATACCCGGTCAAGGTCGACAAGCCGAACCCTGAATTCGCCATGCTGCTGCAACAGGCGATCGGCGGCGTCGAGGGCGAGATCCGGGTTGCCATGCAGTACTTCTTCCAGGCCATGGGGGCTCGCGGCGACGACCGCATTCGCGACATGTTGATCTCGACGGCCACCGAGGAGCTCTCGCATATCGAGATGCTCGGCCATGCCGTCGCCCTCAACCTGGAGGGTGCTCCGGTCTCCTATCAGGAAGCCTCGGCCAAGGACCCGGTGGTACGCGCCATTCTGGGTGGCACCAACCCACGCCATCTACTCTCCTCCGGCCTTGCCGCACTGCCGGAAAATGCCAATGGCGTGCCGTTCGACATGAGCCACATTTACGCCACCGGTAACGTCGGTGCGGACATGCTGGCCAACGTCACCGCCGAGGCAGGCGGTCGCGTGCTGGCATCGCGTCTCTACAACTGGACCGACGATCATGGCATGAAGGATTTCCTCGCCTTCCTGATCGCCCGCGATACGGCCCATCAGCAGCAGTGGCTGGCCGTGATAGAGGAGATGGGCGGCCTTGAGGCCCAACTGCCGATTCCCAACGCCACGCCCGAGGCACACGAGGCGACGGAGCACTCTTACTACTACCTCAACACTCTGCTGGACAAGGAAGCGCCCAAGGGTCGCTGGAGCGAAGGCCCGTCGTTCGACGGTCGCGGCGAATTCTCGGTGCGGAACCAGCCGGCACCGGAGGGCCAGGAGCCCAAGCTGGGCCCGGCCAAGCCCCACTCCGGCGCTCAGGAAGAGCAGATCAACCCGCCGCAGTGAATCCGGTGGAATCATCATGGACGACACCTAAGGAGAGAACCAATGGGTACCGAACCGCAAAGCCCCAAACATCTGGAAGATTGGCTGCGCGATGCGCATGCCATGGAGAAGCAGGCGGAAAAGATGCTCGAAGCCCAGGCCAGCCGCCTGGAGCATTATCCGCAGCTCAAGTCGCGCATCGAGCAGCACCTGACCGAGACGCGCGGTCAGACGGAGAAAATCGAGCAGTGTATCGCGCTGCTCGGCACCGACCTATCGGCCGTCAAGGATCTGGGCGGCAAGCTTGCCGCTTTCGGTCAGGGCATGAGCGGCATGATGGCAGGCGACGAAGTGGTCAAGGGCGCCATGGCCAGCTACGCCTTCGAGCACTTCGAGATCTCCAGCTACAAGGTTCTGATCCAGGCGGCCAACAAGGTGGGCAAGCCCGAGATCGCCCGGATCTGCGAAGAGATTCTCAAGGAGGAGGAGGCCATGGCAGAGTGGCTCGGTAATCACCTCGACGAGATCACGCAGCAGTTCCTGGAGCGTTCTGAGGATAGCGACCTGCGCGCCAAGACCTGAGCGCACCGTTTCCCAAGAGCGCCGTTTCTTGATAGACCCAGTGCATTTCCGTAGGCCCCCGCCTCCCCGGCTCCCCGCCGGGGTTTTTTCCGTCGTGCACTGTCTTGCAGCGTAGCCTCACGGCCCCACCTCTCACCCGTCCGACTCGCACGCGCCATGCCCAGACGTGAGCCATACGAGACAATAGCGCCGTGCCCAGAGGCACGGCGCTATTGCATCCGAGCGAGGTGGATCGATCACATATGGTCGCGCGGTATCACCTTCTCCCAGTTCTTGGAGAAGACGCGGTACTCGTCCTCATAGCCATCGAGCTGGGCGTGGATGTAGAAGTTGCTCTCGTCGCAGCTCAGCACCGTGCGCGTGTAAACCTCGACGTTCCAGTCGTCGCGCTTGAACGCACGCTCGGTATAGGTCTCACCGCGCGCCGAGGTGAAATCGTCGTTGAAGGTGCTATACCACTCGCGGGTGCTGCGCCTCACCTCGGTACCGATGTCCTCGATACGGAAATGACCCTGATCGTTGATCACTTCGAGGGTGGACTCCTTGGTCGCCAAGTCGCGATGCAGCAGCCAGTTGTGCTCGCTGGCCGCATAGGTGTGCACGTTGAGCGGGGGCGCTTCTTCGGGCTCGTTGAACTCCGGCAGGCGCCGATCCTCTTCCCCCGGGGTTCGCTCGGGCAGTATCAGCGCGCTGCCTTCAGGGTAGATGTCGACCTGAGCCGGCTCCGGCGGCAGCCAGGCCAGGGGCCAATAGGAGGTCGAGACCGACAGGCGCAGCTGATGTCCTGCCGGAAAGCGCTGAGCGATACCGTTCATCGGGATACGCACCCGATAGCGGCGATGCGGTACCAGCGGCTCGGGGTCGGCGTCGCTGTCACGATGAGAAAGGTTGAGCAAGCCATAGGTGACTCGGGTCGCCTTGCCGTCGGGCGCCACGTCCGAGAGACGCACGGCGAGCATCGCCTGGGGCTTGTGACTGGAGATCTCGAGTTCGATCTCAGGCATGCCGAAGATATCCACAGGCTCGGCCAGCTCTCGGCTGCTGAAGATCAGCGAGCCGCCATCCTCTTCGCGCTGGTCGCCGGGCAGGTCCGGCGTTGCGGCATAAGAGCACCACTTGCCCGCCGCCAGACCCACACTCAGCGGCGATTGCAATGCCAGGGCGCTCTCCTGAGCGTTGCGCTGGTGAGGCCCGCCGTGGCCTTCACCCATGTGGATGGTATAAGGGCCAAGCTCATAGCGCCGCTCGCTGATGTTGGCCGAAGGCCAGGCAGACTCACCGATCCAGCGCCCGGGCCGCTCTTCATAGGAGGTATCGGGCGGCACGCTGTCCTGCTGCCAGGCACGCAGCATGGGTTCGTCCATGATGCCCGTGTCCCGGCCCTTCAGCCAATGATCCCACCAGCGCAGCGCCTCCTGCAGAAAGCCGATGGCCGGCCCCGGCAGCCCCTGGTGCGGATACTTGTGGCCCCAGGGTCCGATCAACCCCTTACGCGGCACCTCGAGGTGTTGCATCAGGCGCAGCACGGTGTTGGTGAAGCCATCCGCCCAGCCGCCGATGGCATATACCGGGCACTGGATCGCCGCATAGTGCTCGTTCACCGAACTGGTCGTCCAGTAGGCACTGCGGCGCTGATGCTCGAGCCAGGGCTCGAGCCACAGGCCGCTGTTCTCCATGCGGTCGAACCACATGTCGCGCCAGCGGTTGCCGACGATCTGCGGATCCGGCGGCAGGCTGTTGAAGGCGAACATGACCGTGGCTTCGGAGAGGTTGTCGCCGAGCAGGCAGCCGCCCATGTAGTGCATGTTGTCGGCGTAGAGATCGTCGCTCGAGCAGATGCTGATGATCGCCTTCAGCTCGGGTGGCCGCCGGGCGGCTACCTGCAGGCTGTTGAAGCCACCCCAGGAGATACCCATCATGCCGACGTTGCCATCGCACCAGGACTGCTCGGCGAGCCAGGCGATGGCATCGACGGCATCCTCCTGCTCCTGCTGGGTGTACTCATCCGTGACCACGCCGTCGGAGTCGCCGCTGCCGCGCATGTCCACCCGCACGCAGACATAGCCATGCCCGGCCATGTAGGCGTGGTTGGCGTTGTCGCGCGCGCGGGTGATGTCACGCTTGCGGTAAGGGATATACTCCAGTATCGCCGGCATGGGCGTTCCCTCGGCTCCCTCCGGCAGCCAGATCCTGGCTGCCAGCTGAGCCCCGTCGCGCATCGGTATGAAGACGTTCTCTATCTCGCGAACCTGGTAGGGAAACGAATCCATGATGCTCATGGTTCCTCCTTGCGGGTTCATTCGATGGGTTCGATCTCGAACTCGAGGGCCTCCAGACAGGCTCTGTAGCGCTCCTCGATCTGATCATGATCCTCGCCTGCCACGTAAAGAGTGCCCAGGCGATAGCAGAAATTGTCCTGATGCATCAGTTCGCCCAGGCGAGTGCCGGGCTCCACGTCGATCCTCACCTTGGTGCCCGGAAAGCGCTGGGTGAGCGCCTCGATCTGCGCTTCGCTCGGCACCCGCTTGACGATGCCATCGCGATGTTCGTAGGGGATGTAGCACTTGGCAGCCACCGCTGCCACGCCCTGCCGATTGGCCAGCGAAGGACGCTCGCCGAAAGCGATGTCGACCGCCACCTCATGGTTGGACATGCCGTCGACCATGATGAATATCTCGCTATGAGACTGTGAGATTCGGGTATTCACCTCGATCAGCCACAGCTTGTCCTGAGCCTCGTCCCACATGAACTCGGCGTTGAAGCAGCCGTTGTCGTAGCCGATGTGCTCGAGGAAGCGACGCGAGACATCGATCATTTCACGATGGATGCGCTCGGGCAGATTGCTCGGGTACTCCAGCCGGTCGTAGGGGATCTCCTTGTTGACCGAGTTGGGCTGGGCAATGATGCCGTGGACGTTGAACTCACCGCGATATACCGTGCCTTCAGGTGCGCCTTGCACCCCGGAAACGATCTGCTCGGCAATGCAGGAATTACCGTCCATTTCCTGTATGTGCGATGGCAGTTCGGCATGGCGCAGCGCCTCGTTGAACGGGTCGCCGAGCTGACGGATACCCTGGCGAATCTCCTCGATGGCAGCATGAAACTGCTCGTCGTTCTCGATCCTGAAGCCTAGGTGCGAGGAGAACGCCTTGACCGGCTTGATCCAGAAGGGATAGTCGAGTGTTACCTGGGAAAGCGGATTCTCGACGAAGGGGTCGACGGCGCAGAATTCCGGTACGACTTCGGGAATGACCTTCTGCTGCTCGAGCCTGCTCCAGTATTTGTGCTCGCACTTGAGTACGCTTTCCACCGAAGGCGAGGGTATGTCGTACTCCCGGCACAGAATGGGGACCATCACGCTGGTGGGAAAATCCCATTGGGCCACGATGGCATCGACGGAACCGTCGAACGCTGCGAGCTTCTGGCGCGCCTGGTCCAACAGTTCGTCAAAGGAAAATTGGGGTGACTCGACGGCTGTCTTGACCGACAGCAAGCTGTGCACTTCGAACTGGTCGGAGTGGCGCAAGGTTTCCAGCTCCTCGCGCTGAATTTCCTCCAGCGCCACGACGAAAATGTTCCGCTTCATCCATCTGTCTCCATGACGGTACTTTTTTGGAAACCCCAATCCCGGGACTTCCTGCTTCCTTACCCTTCACAAGATAAGGAGCCGGCGCCAAAGGTTCCACGGCCAAGACGATTCTTTACCCATGGGCACTCTGAGGAAACACAACGGAACCCAAGATGACGGATAGCGTTGGTATTTGCGCCAGGAACAAGCGCAGCTAGGCTGAAGGTGTGGCTGTGTACCGCAATCAGCGGCCAAGGATGGAGCCGATGGAGAAACTCGAGGAGTATCGCCGCAAGCGCGATTTCGAGCGCACCCGCGAGCCTGCCGGTGGAACCGACAAGGGATCGGCAACGGGCAACCTTTACGTGATGCACAAGCACGCGGCGAGCCACGACCACTTCGACCTGCGCCTGGAGCAGAACGGCGTGCTCAGAAGCTGGGCGCTGCCCAAGGGGCCGAGCCTCGAACCCGGCGAGAAGCGTCTGGCCGTGGAAGTGGAGGATCACCCGCTGGAGTACGGCGGGTTCGAAGGCGTGATCCCGGAAAAATCCTACGGCGGCGGCACCGTGATGCTGTGGGACCGCGGCACCTGGCAGCTCAAGGGCAAGCCCAAGCCGGACCGAATCGATATCGAGCTCGACGGCGAAAGGCTCAAGGGCAGTTGGACCCTGACCCGCATGAGCGGAAAACGTCAGGACAAGCACGCTCGCAACTGGCTGCTCATCAAGCACCACGACGACAAGCCGCGCATGGACGCATCGTTAACGGTAGATCTGGACGAAAGCATCGTCAGCGGCCGCAGCATGGGCGAAATCGCCGAGGAGCGTGACGATACCTGGGGCGCCGACACGACCGAACTTCCCGATCCAAGCCGTCTCGACGGTGCACGCAAGGCCAGGCTGCCAAGAGAAGTGAAGCCGCAGTTGGCCACTCTGGCCCGCGAGGTGCCAACCCAGGGCGAGTGGATCCATGAGATCAAGCTCGACGGCTATCGCCTGCTGGCCCGCATCGAAAAGGGCGACGTGCGCCTGATCACCCGCAATGGCAAGGACTGGACCCAGCGCTTTGCCGGGATCGCCCGGGCGCTCGAACCGCTGCCGGTGGACTCGGCGCTGCTCGACGGTGAGGTGGTGGCCATGGGCAAGGATGGCATCAGCCGCTTCGACGAGCTGCAGGAGGCGCTCTCCAGCGGCCGCACATCTGCCCTGGTCTACCAGCTCTTCGACCTGCTCTACCTGGAGGGATACGACCTGGCCAAGGTGCCTCTGCTGGAGCGCAAGCGCACACTCGCGGCACTGCTCGAGGCGGCGGACATGGCCTCGGCAAACGGCACCATCCGCTACTCCGACCATCTCGACGCTCAGGGCGAGGCCTTCCACGAGCGCGCCTGCCAGATGGGGCTAGAGGGCATCATCTGCAAGCGCGCCGACAGCCGCTACCAGCAGAAGCGCAGCCGCGACTGGCTGAAGGTGAAGTGCGTCAGCCACGAGGAGTTCATCGTCGGCGGCTACACCGAGCCCGGCGGCTCACGCAGCGGATTCGGCTCGCTGCTGATGGGCGCCTACGGCAAGCAGGGTTTGATATACGCCGGGCGCGTTGGCACCGGTTTCAGCCATCGTCTGCTCGAACGACTGAGCGCCACCCTGCAGGAGCTCGAAGTGAAACGCTCCCCCTTTCACGGCAGCGTGCCGGACAGCCGCGCCGTGCACTGGGTGCGCCCCGAGCTGGTGATCGAGGTGGAGTTCACCGAACGCACCCGCGACGGCCGCCTGCGTCACCCGGCCTTTCGCGGCCTGCGTGAGGATCGCAATCCGGAGGAAATTCGCATGACCCCGACCAAGGAGATGGCTGCCGAAGGCACTTCGACAAAGGACGCCAAGCCGGACAAGCCGGCCACGCGCAAGCGCAAGGACGAAACCTCGCTGCTTGGCGTGCGCCTGACCAGCCCCGACCGGGTGCTGTTTCCCGAGCAGGGGCTGACCAAGCTCGACTTGGCGCGTTTCTATGAGCAGATCCAGGAGTGGGTGCTGCCCCACCTGGCCAGGCGGCCGCTGTCATTGGTGCGCTGCCCCCAGGGGCGCAACGACGAGTGCTTCTTCCAGAAGCACCCACGCAGCGCCATTCCCGACAGCGTGCCGCGCATCGACGTGCCGGAGAAGAAAGGCAGCGCCGAGTACGTCTATGTCGAGTCCGCCGCCGATCTGTTCGGCCTGGTGCAGGCTGGCGCGCTGGAGATCCATCCTTGGGGTAGCCGCATCGACCACCTCGAACAGCCCGACAATCTAGTGTTCGATCTCGACCCGGACGAAGGCATCGCCTGGAAGGAAATCCTGCGGGTCGCCGGCACCCTGCGCGAGCGGCTGGAGTCGCTGGGACTCACCCCCTTCCTGCGCACCACCGGCGGCAAGGGGCTGCACCTGGTGGTGCCGATCGAACCCGGCGCCGAGTGGGACCGGGCCAAGGCCTTCGCCAAGGGGGTTGCCGAGGCTCACGCCAAGGACGATCCGCAGCGGCTCACCACCAACATGTCCAAGGCCAAACGCGAGGGGCGCATCTTCATCGACTACCTGCGCAACGGCCGCGGCGCCACGGCGGTGGCCTCCTACACGGTGCGCGCCCGCCAGAATGCCCCGGTAGCGGTGCCGATTCGCTGGGACGAACTCAACGCCGCACTGCGCGCCGACCGCTACAACGTGCAGAACCTGCGCCGGCGGCTCTCGGCCCTGCGCGAGGACCCCTGGGCAGGCTTCAGTGAGGCGGCACGCCCGCTGGATGCCAAGCTGCTCAAGGCCGTGGGAGTGAAATGACACTGGTCTTGTACCGGAGGGAATGACATGAGCGAAGCGCCCTGGTGGATGGAGAGCGGCCCCGAGACCTGCCAGTTCTGCCTGCGCACCTTCCACTACGAGGCAGGCTACCACTGCATCTACTGCGACCGGCCGATCTGCCCGGCCTGCGTCGCGGCACGCTTCGACACTCGTGACACGCTGTGCCCCGAATGTCACGAAGAAGAAAAGTGCCACGAAGAAGAGAAGTGCCAAGGAGGAAAGGCGTGATGGCGGCACGGGCGATGTGGAAGGGCGTGATCCGCTTCGCTGAAGTGGAGGTGCCGGTGAAGCTCTACTCCGCGGTACAGGACCGCAGCGTGCACTTCCGCCTGCTGCACGAGAAGGACCGCTCGCCGGTCAA
The DNA here is from genome assembly GCF_021404355.1 of Halomonas sp. MCCC 1A11062. Classification (NCBI taxonomy): domain Bacteria; kingdom Pseudomonadati; phylum Pseudomonadota; class Gammaproteobacteria; order Oceanospirillales; family Halomonadaceae; genus Halomonas; species Halomonas sp. MCCC 1A11062. Next base: position 135,491 of record NZ_JABFTW010000006.1, on the reverse strand, counting down.
GCAGGCCATGGTCAACCCCGATACCGACGAGATCGTCCCCCACGCCGAGACACGCCGCGCTTATCGCACCGATAAGGGCAGCCTGGTGGTGTTCGACAAACAGGAGCTCGAGGCGCTGGAGCCGGATTCGGGCCGCGACATCGAGGTGATCCGCTTCATGCCGCCGCAGGTGATCGATCATCGCTGGTACGACCGCCCCTACTACCTGGGCCCGGATGGCAGCGAGTCGCTCTATTTCGCCCTCGCAGAGGCGCTGGCAAACAGCGGCAAGGAGGGGTTGGCACGATGGGTCATGCGCAAGAAGAGCTACGTCGGCGCCCTGCGCTTGCATCGCGGCGTGCCGATGCTGATGTCGCTGCGCCACGAGGAGCAGGTAGTGCCGGTGGACGCCCTGGAACCGCCCAAGGGCAAGCCGCTGGACGCCAAGGAGCTCGACATGGCCCGCCAGCTGATTGGCATGCTGGAGGCCGAGTTCGACCCCGACGAGTACCACGACGAGTACCGCGAGCGGTTACTGGAGCTGATCGAGGCCAAGCGACGCGGCAAGAGCGTCAAGGTCACGCCGATTCGCCGCCGCGAAGCTTCCGACGACCTCTCCAAGGCGCTCGAGGCCAGCCTGAAGAAGGAGCGCAAACGTGCCTAGCCAAAAATCCAAAGCCAAGCCGAAGGAGAAGCGCAAGACGAAAGAGAAGAACGAATCGGCCCAGGGCGAGGAGAAGAAACGCTTCCACTCCAGCGGCCCGCGACCGCTGTGGTCGGGCACCATCACCTTCGGCCTGGTCAGCCTGCCGGTCAACCTCTACCCGGCCAACCGGCCCAAGCCGGTGTCGTTGCGCATGGTCGACGCGCATGGCACACCGCTGGCAAGGCGCTACTTCTGTGAGAAGGAGGAGCGCGTGCTCGACTATGACGAGCTGATCCGCGGCTACGAGGTGGAGAAGAATGAGTTCGTGGTGGTGGAAGATCGCGAGCTCGATTCGCTGGCCCCGGAGAAGTCCCAGGAGATCGACCTCAAGCGCTTCGTCGGCCTCGACGAGATCGACCCGATGTATTTCCAGCGCGCCTACTTCATGACCCCCGACAAAGGCGTGACCAAGGCCTACCGCCTGCTGGCCGCAAGCATGGAGGCCACCGGGCGTGCCGGCATCGCCACCTTCGTCATGCGTGGCAAGGAGTACCTGGTGGCGATCATCGCAGAGAAAGGAATCCTGCACGCCGAGACGCTACGCTTCGCCGAGGAGGTGCGCGCCCCTGAGGATATCGCCCTGCCTAAGGCCATCCGGCCCGACAAGCAGCGGGCCAAGGCCATGCAGCAGGCCATCGAGGCCCTGACGGCGAAGGATTTCGAACGCGAGGAGCTTCAGGACCTGCAGAGCCAGCGTATCGTCGCCCGCGCCGAGGAGAAACTCGCACGTGGCGAGGATGTAATCGCGCTGGGCGAGGAAGATGCCCCCGAGTTCGAGCCGGAGCAGGGAGGCGAAGTGGTCGACCTGATGCAGGTGCTCAAGCAGAGCCTGGCCGAAGGTCGCCCGCCCGGGCAGGCGGCACGCAACGACGCCGGCAAGAGCAAGACGGAAAAACGCGCCAAGCCGACAGCCAGGCGCAGTGAGGCGAAGAAACGACCGACGGGCCAGCGCGGCAAAGGCAAGCGCCGCAGCGCCGAGTCGGCCGAGTTGCAAAATCTCTCCCGTGACGAGCTCTACGAACGCGCCCAGCAGCTCAACCTGCCCGGCCGCAGCCGCATGAGCAAGGCCGAGCTGGTCAAGGCCATCGCCGCCGCCGGCTGAGATGAAAAAGCCGGCCCGAGGGGCCGGCTAGGAAGTTGGTAGCGCGTGCTATCACTTGATAGCGCGATTCTCGATCAGATCGTCGACGACGCTCGGATCGGCCAGGGTGCTGGTATCGCCCAGGCCATCGGTCTCGTTGGCGGCGATCTTGCGCAGGATGCGGCGCATGATCTTGCCCGAGCGGGTCTTGGGCAGGCCCGGCGCCCACTGGATGACGTCCGGCGAGGCGATCGGCCCGATGTCCTTGCGCACCCACTGGGTCAGCTCCTTCTTGAGCTCGTCGGTCGGCTCGACACCATCGCCCAGGGTCACGTAGATGTAGATGCCCTGGCCCTTGATGTCGTGGGGGAAGCCCACCACGGCGGCCTCGGCCACGGCCTCGTGGGCCACCAGCGAGGATTCGATCTCGGCGGTTCCCATACGGTGGCCGGAGACGTTGAGTACGTCGTCGACGCGGCCGGTGATCCAGTAATAGCCGTCCTCGTCGCGGCGGCAGCCGTCACCGGTGAAGTAGTAGCCCTTGTAGGTGGAGAAGTAGGTCTGGATGAAGCGGTCGTGGTCGCCCCAGATCGAGCGTGCCTGGCCGGGCCAGGAATCGCTGATCACCAGGTTGCCATCCACGGCGCCCTGGAGTTCGTTGCCCTCGCTATCGAGCAGGGCCGGCTGCACGCCGAAGAACGGCAGCGTGGCGGAACCCGGCTTGAGATCCATGGCGCCCGGCAGCGGCGCGATCATGATGCCGCCGGTTTCGGTCTGCCACCAGGTATCGACGATCGGGCACTTGGAATTGCCGATCACGCGGTGGTACCACTCCCACGCCTCGGGGTTGATCGGCTCGCCCACCGAGCCGAGCAGGCGCAGGCTGTCGCGCTTGCTGGAGTCCATCACGCCGTCGCCGTGGGCCATCAGCGCGCGGATGGCGGTCGGTGCGGTGTAGAGGATGGCAACGTTGTGCTTGTCGACGACCTCGCCCATGCGACCGTGGCTCGGGTAGCTCGGCACGCCTTCGAACATCAGCGTGGTAGCGCCGTTGGCCAGCGGACCGTAGACGATGTAGCTGTGACCGGTGACCCAGCCCACGTCGGCGGTACACCAGTAAACCTCGCCGTCCTGATAGTCGAAGATGTACTGGTGGGTCAGGCTGGCGTAGACCAGATAACCGCCGGTGGTGTGCTTGAGCCCCTTGGGCGCGCCGGTAGAGCCGGAAGTGTAGAGGATGAACAGCGGATCCTCGGCGTTCATCTCCTCGGCCGGGCAGTCGGTGGCCTGCTTGTCGACCAGGTCGTGGTACCAGACGTCACGACCTTCCTTCCACTCGATCTCGCCGCCGGTGCGCTTGACTACCAGCACGTTCTCGCACACCTCGGTGCCCTTGCGGGTCAGGGCGGCGTCGACGTTGTCCTTGAGCGGTACGTGCTTGCCGCCGCGTACGGACTCGTCGGCGGTGATCACCAGCTTGGAGTCGGCACCGACGATACGCTGGGCCAGGGCGTCGGGCGAGAAGCCGCCGAACACCACCGAGTGCACCGCACCGATGCGGGCACAGGCCAGCATGGCCACGGCCGCTTCGGGAATCATCGGCATGTAGAGGGTGACCACGTCGCCCTTGCCGACACCGAGCTCCTTGAGCGCGTTGGCCAGCTGACAGGTCTTGGCATGCAGCTCACGGTAGCTGACGTGCTTGGAATCCGTGGGGTCGTCGCCTTCCCAGATGATGGCGGTCTGGTCGCCGCGCTTCTCCAGATGACGGTCGAGGCAGCTGACGCTGGCGTTCAGGGTACCGTCTTCGAACCAGCGAATGTCGACGTTGTGCGGGTCGAAGGTCGTATGCTTGATCTTGGTCGGCGCCTTGAACCAGTCGATACGCTTGGCCTGCTCAGCCCAGAAGCCCTCGGGGTCGTCGACGGACTGCTGATACATGGCCTGATACTTCTCGCGATCGATCCAGGCGTTGGCGGCGATGTCGTCGCGTACCGGATAGACTTTCTGCTGATCGGTCATTGGCTAGCCTCTTCCAGGAGATGCACCCTCTCGGTGGATGTTACCGGCTGCCTTGTTATCGAATGCGCCGGCATCAGATTCGCCCAACAGCATATACCCTCGAAGCGGGCCTAACTCTTAGACCTTGGTATCAGGATTTTTTCTTTACGAATCATGCGTTTGTAGTAATTTTTCCATGCTCTACAAAGGGCTGATAGACCAAGGTCTCAGCACACGAGAGGCAGCGATAACGGCGCCCCTTGCGCGCCAGCGAGTGACGCTGCGAAGTGAAATAGTGGACCTGACAGCCACAGTGATAGCGATGGGGCGTCGGGCTGGCTCGCCCGGTATCGAAGGTGTGGGTCACCTTCGCCTCGAGCCCGAACAGCCGCTCCATCACGGTACGCCATTCGCGCCCATGGGGCCTCGCCCGGTGGCCATCGCTCAGATGACGCACTAGCCAGTGGGCCATTTCGTGAGGCACCACGTCGCGCAGGAAGGCATGACGGTTCTCACGATAGAGCACCGGGTTGAAGCGCAGCCCGCCACGGCCATAGTGGGCCTGTCCAGCGCACTTGCCGCGCAGATCGAACCACACCTTGGGCCGGGGCAGCTCGGGATGATAGCCACGGCACAGCTGCCAGGCAGCCTCCACCCGCTCCAACAGGGCTCGGTGAAGGGCTTTGTCGTCAAGGCTGGCCAGCCACTCGGGGCAATGATCGGGAAGCGCAGATCGTCTCATGGGTGCTAAAATGACGTTCCGCCACGGCAGTGTCCAGCCCCTTGGCCACACCGCCTTCACGATGCCATGCGAGAGGCCCGATGTCCGACACGCCCCTGCCCCAGCCCCTGCTCGAGGACGAAGAGCTCGAACGCCTCGACGAGTTTCTCGATTCCGAAAGCGTCGACCCCGATGCGCTGGACCTGATCTCCGCCCATGGCTTTCTCGTCGCGCTTGCCGTGGCGCCTCGCGAGGTGGAATCCGCCACCTGGGTGGCCGAACTGTTCCACGGCGAGCCGGCATTCGCCGATTCCGAGGAGCGCAGCGAGATTCTGGGCCTGCTGGAAAAGCTGCACGGCAATGCCATCGATACCCTGGAACAGGGTGGGCTTCCCGAGCTGCCTTTCGATCTGAGCCTGGAAGGCCTGCCGCCCGAAGAGACGCCCGTCGGCGACTGGTGCGCCGGCTTCATGGAGGGCGTGTTTCTCGACGAAGCGGCCTGGTTCGAGCAGGAAGAGGAGACCGTAGCCACCCTGCTGTTGCCGTTTATGGCGCTGTCGGGCCTGTTCGATGACGAGCCCGACATGGCCGAGATGGCAGCGGACAGCGCGCGCCTGGAGTCGCTGGTCGGCCAGTTGCCGGATCTGGTACTGGATCTCTACCTGCACTACCGCGTGCCACCGGAGACGCCCAAGCCCATGCCGCGCAAGAAGAAGCCCGCCGGCCGGGGCCCCGGCAAGGGCAAGCCCGGCGGCAAGCGGTAGGGTTGCCTGGCCAAACCCAGGTACCCGTCACCGCAGCCGCGTCAGCCATGCATCGAAGCTGCCGAATAGCCACTCCTTGAAACGCTGCCAGCGCGGACGCTGCAACCACTCGCGGTAGGTGATCTCGCGGCTGGCGGCGAAGTTACGCTCGAACAGGGCCGCCACTTCGCTGGCAAAGCGCACGTCATCCACCTCCTGATTGGCCTCCAGGTTCCAGTGCAGACTCCAGTGATCGAAGTTGCACGAGCCAAGGCTCGACCACTGATCGACCAGCGAGAACTTGGCATGGATGAAGGTGGGTTGGAACTCGAAGATGCGTACCCCGGCACGCAGCAGCCGCCGATAGAAGCGCTGGCCGGCGTAGCGCACCCAGGGGTGGTCGTGGTCGCGTCCGGGCAGCAGCAGCCGCACGTCGACGCCGCGGCGGGCGGCCCGAGCCAATCGCATGCGCAGGCTGAAGGTGGGCACGAAGTAGGGCGTGCACAGCCAGATGCGGCGCTGTGCCGATGACACCCGGCCGTAGAGTGAATGGCGGATGGCCTGGTAACGGTAGCCCTGCCCCCACACCACCCGCCCGCGCATGCCCTGGTAATCCTCACGCGGTGCCAGCTCGAGCGTCAGGTGGCGCACCAGGGACGCCTCTCCGTCGCCTCGGGTCAACGGCGAATCCCACAGCCGCGAGAACAGCCGCACCCAGTCGGCCACCACGGGACCTTCGATACGTACCGCCACCTCGTACCAGGCCTCGAGAAACTCGTCGACCGCGCCGAAGCCACCCGTGAAAGCCACTCTGCCATCGACGACGACGAGCTTGCGGTGGTCTCGCATCAGGTTGCGCGTCAGCGAGCGCATCCCCAGCGGATTGAACAGGCGCAGCGCCACACCGGCCTGCTCCAGGCGCCGTCGGTCCTCTCCCGAAAGCCCCATGGCACCGTAGGCATCGAGCATCAAGGCCACCGCCACGCCGCGCTGTGCAGCGCGGCACAGGGCCTCGATCAGTGCCGTGGCCAGTTGCCCCGACTGCATCAGGTAGAGCTCGATCAGTATCGAGCGGCGCGCTTCCTCGATGGCAGTGAACATCGCTGGCAGGAAGCGCGACGACTCCGCCAGCAGCTCGAACCGATTGCCATCCCGCCATACGCCGTGCATGGCCCTCTCCCTCTCCTTGTCTGGCTCGATTGACGCACGTTTGTCGCGCCAGGGAAAGCGGCACCTGACCCGGGCAGACAAGCATGGCTATACTGGGGCCTTGCTACGCTAACGAGGCAATGGAATGGCCCTGGCCGACTCGCTGCTCACACTGCTCCGTGCCCCGCTCAGGGGTATCATCAAGGCCTGGGTCGACACCCGGCTCATCGAGCCCGACCCGAGCGATCTGGGACTCGACCCGTCACGCCCCACCCTCTACGTACTGCCTCACCCGGCACTCTCCGATGCCCTGCTGCTGGAGGTACTGTGCCAGCGCCACGGCCTGCCGTCGCCCAAGGGCAAGGTCCACCTGCCGGGACTGGAGCTACCCGCCAGTATGGCCCTGCCCGTCAGGCCACGCCTGTGGCGACGCGGCCGCGCCTTCGAGGCTCCTTTCCGTCAGGCGCTAGAATACCTTGCCGAGCATGCCGACACCGAGATCCAGTTGGTCCCGGTGAGCGTGTTCTGGGGCCGCGCCCCGGGCAAGCGCTTCGGCTTCTGGCGGCTGCTGGCCGCCGACAGTTGGCAGCTCACCGGCCGGCTGCGCCGGGCGCTGTCGGTGGTGGTCAATGGCAAGAGCGTGGAGGTGCACTTCGGCGCACCGCTGAACCTGCGCGATCTGCTCGACGAGCGCGGCCCGGCGGTAGCCAACCGCAAGAGCGCGCGACTGCTGCGCATTCATTTCCGGCGCATGCGTACGCGGGTACTCGGTCCCGACCTCTCCCATCGCCGCACCCTGATCGAGGGCGTGGCGGCCAGCCCCGAGGTTCGCCGGGTAATCGACGAGCTGGCGATGAGCGAAAAGCGCTCGCCCGAGCGCCTACAGCGGCGCGCCCTGCGCTACGGTCGCGAGATCGCCTCGAACATGACCTACCCGGTGCTGCGTTTCATGGACGGCCTGCTGCGGCGCCTGTGGAACCGCCTGTACGATGGCGTCGAGGTTCGCGGCCTCGACCGGGTCAAGGCGCTGGCGGGCGACCATACGCTGGTCTACGTGCCCTGCCACCGCAGCCATATCGATTACCTGCTGCTCTCCTACGTGCTCTATCGCGACGGCCTGATGCCGCCGCACATCGCCGCCGGACGCAATCTCGACATGCTGCTGATCGGCCCGCTGCTGCGCCGCGGCGGCGCCTTCTTCATGCGCCGCAGCTTTCGCGACAAGCCGCTCTATGCCGCGGTGTTCAACGAATACCTGCACCGCCTGCTGGAACGCGGCCACCCGCTGGAGTACTTCATCGAAGGCGGTCGTTCACGCAGCGGACGCATGCTCGCCCCTCGCCCCGGCATGCTGTCGATGACGCTACGCTCCTTTCGCCGCAGCGCTGCGGGTACCTCTCCGCCCCGGCTCGCCTTCATTCCGGTCTATATCGGCTACGAGCGCATCATCGAGAACGCCAGCTACCAGCGCGAGATGCGCGGCGGCAAGAAGCGCAAGGAGAGCCCCTGGGCGCTGCTGCGGGTGCTCGGCCAGCTGCGCCAGCCGTTCGGCAAGGTTACGGTCAATGTCGGCGAGCCGCTGTCGCTCGGCGCCTTCCTCGACGACGCGGTGCCGGCGTGGCGCGACGATCTCGTCGAGACAAAGCCTGCCTGGCTCAACCGGACGGTGCCTCAGCTCGGCGACGAACTGGCCCGGCGCATCAACGCCGCGGCAGCGCTCAACCCGGTCAATCTGGTGGCCCTGGTGCTGCTGGCCACGCCCCACCACGCCATCGAGGCCAGCCTGATGGCGCGCCAGCTCGCTCTGCTGGCGGCGCTGCAGCGCCACTGCCGCGGCGGGCAGCATGCCAGCCTGCCCCAGGGTGAGCCCGACGAGTGGATCGACCAGGTGGTGGCGCTAGGCATGATCGAGCGTCGCCCGCATGCGCTGGGCGATATCCTGATCGCCACTTCCGAGCAGGCCAACCTGCTGGTGTGGTATCGCAACAACGTGCTGCATCTCTTCGCCCTGGCCGGCCTGACCGCCTTCGCCTTCCGTCACGCCCCACGCCACGACCTGGATAGCCTCGAGGCCCAGCTTGGGCCGCCCTGGCCGATCCTCTCGCGCGAGCTGTTCCTCTCTTCGGTCGCACTCAACGAGGCACTACCGGTAATGCTGGAGGCGCTGTGCCGGGAAGGCTTGCTGGAACCAGCCGGCGACGGCTGGCAGCGCCCCGCCTCGCTGGAAGCCGGCGAGCAGTTGCGGCTGTTGGCGAGGCTGATGCAACCCTCACTGGAGCGCGGCTACCTGCTGCTGTCGATCCTGCTGGCCCAGCCCCCGGGCACCCTGGGCCGCGACGCCCTGACCGAGCGCAGCCAGCAACTGACCGAACGCCTGGCACTGCTGACGGGCCGCGACGCGCCGGAGTTCTTCGACCGCACCCTGTTCGCCAGCCTGATCGTGAGCCTGGAGGCCGAGGGGTGGATCTGGGAGAAGGACGAGATGCTGTGGTTCGACGAGCGACTGCGCAGCGCCGCCCAGCGCAGCGGCGAACTGTACGATCCGGCGCTGAGGCACAGGCTACAGCTTATCAGTCACAACTGATCGGCGCCGTGTCAGGCCTTGAGTGAGCGATGAACGTAGAGGTCGTAGCGGCTGGTCTTGCCTTCGATGACGTGGTGCGGCGCCGGCCCCTCGATGGGCGGTGCCTTGCGCGGACGCTTGACAACCACCCGGTGGGTGGCGACGTCCAGCGCCGCCTCAAGCAGCCGCGGCGCATCGTCGTCGTCGCCGGCCAGCTCGCGAAACAGCCGCATCTCCTTCTTGACCAGCGCCGACTTCTCGCGATGCGGGAACATGGGGTCGAGGTGAACCACCTGAGGCGCGATGCCGCTGGCGGCCACCAGCGCCGCGAGTTCGCGGGTGGCGTCGCCATGGGCCAGACGCATGCGGGCGACGATCTCAGCCGTGTCGGCATCGCTGGCGGCACGTGCCAGGCCGTCCTCCAGCAGCGCATGGATCTGGGCCACACGCTCCACGAGCAGCACCTCGGCGCCGAGACTGGCCAGCACGAAGGCATCGCGGCCAAGGCCGGCGGTGGCATCGACCACGCTGGGAGTGATTCCGGCGGCAAGGCCACAGGCCCGGGCGATCAGCTGACCGCGGCCGCCGCCGAAGCGACGCCGGTGGGCCGCACGCCCCTCGGCGAAATCGATGCGCAGGGGCTTGCCGTAACGCGCCGGATCGCCAGCCAGTACCAGCGCGCCCGCCTCACGCCGCAGCTCGAGCGCCGCGCCATCCACGTCGCTCATCCGCCCTTCTGCCACGCCACCTGGTCACGCAGATAGATCGGCTGCGCCTCGTGGGGGGCCGTACGTTCGCCGGCGGCGTATTGGCGAGCCGCCAGCAGAACCATCTCTTCCGCGGCCGGCTCGGTGTCGCTATCACGCTGGCTCACCGCGGCCTGCACCTCGACCGACATCGACTCCCACAGCGTCCAGCCGGAGCCGATGCCGTACCAGCCGTCCGGCCCCGCTACTGCTGGCAGTCGCAACCGCTGCGGTGCAATCACCGCCTCCCCGAGCAGCGCCTCAACGTTGCCGTCCCGACAGCGCCAGGCAGCGGCATAGATCTCGCTCATGCGCGCATCCAGCGCAGTGGCGACGTACTCCACGCCGTGTCGGCGATGCGCCGCCAGCGCCAGCGCTTCGAGGGTGGAGACACCCAGCAAGGGGCACTCAAGCCCGTAGGCCAGCCCCTGAGCCGCGCCGGCGGCGATACGCAAGCCGGTGAAGGAGCCCGGGCCACGGCCGTAGGCCACGGCATCCAGCTCGCCAGGCGTCACGCCCGCCTCGGCCAGCACCTCGTCGACCATCGGCAGCAGCCGACGGGTATGCTCGCGGGGGGTCATGGCAAAGCGGGATATCAGCCTCGGCTCGTCGGCGCCACGCTGGATCGACAGGGCAACGGAGCAAGCACTGGAGGAGGCATCGAGGGCCAGCAGAATCGGCATAAGGGACATTTCGCTTCGAAGCATGAAGGCGACATTATACGCTGCCGGCGGATGCGGGACGATGGGCCACAACGCGAAAGGCCCGCCAAGGCGGGCCTTTCATACCGATTCACACCGAGTCGACTCAGGCGTCCAGCGCCTCGACCACCTTGCGGGTGATCTCATCGACGCTGCCCACGCCTTCCACACGGTGGTAGGCCGGGGCCGCCTCGGGCGCTTCCTCGGCCCACTGCTGGTAGTAGTCGACCAGCGGGGCGGTCTGCTCGTGGTAGACAGCCAGACGATTGCGCACGGTGGACTCGCGGTCGTCGTCGCGCTGGATCAGCGCTTCGCCGGTGACGTCGTCCTTGCCCTCTTCCTTGGGCGGATTGTATTCGACGTGGTAGACCCGACCCGACCCCGGGTGCACCCGGCGCCCGGCCAGACGCTTGACGATCTCTTCGTCTTCCACGGCGATCTCGAGCACGTGGTCGATCTTGACCCCGGCTTCCTTCATGGCGTCGGCCTGAGGGATGGTGCGCGGAAAGCCGTCGAACAGGAAACCGTTCTCGCAGTCGGGCTGCGCGATGCGCTCCTTGACCAGTGAGATGATCAGATCGTCGGACACCAAGCCACCGCTGGTCATGATCTCCTTGACCTTGAGACCCAGCTCGCTGCCTTCCTTGACCGCCGCGCGAAGCATGTCGCCGGTGGAAATCTGCGGAATCTTGTAGCGTTCGCAGATGAACTGGGCCTGGGTACCCTTGCCGGCCCCAGGGGCGCCCAACAGGATCAAACGCATCTAGATGCTCCTTGAGAGAGTGGAAATTCTTGTGAGTAAGTGGAATGTCATGAACGATAACCGCGGCGACGGCACCAGACAACCGCAGGCTATCGGGCAAGCCCCGCCCGAGCACCAAAGCCGCTGCATTATCAGCCAATTATGGGCGGGTTGCACTTTGGTATTCCCACCCGAAAGTGGAGCCCAAACACCGACGGCGCCCCGTAGGGCGCCGTCGGTGTCATCTCAGATCACGTTCACAGCAGCATACGGCGAATGTCGCTCAGCGCCGCCGCCAGGAAGGCGGTGAAGCGCGCGGCATCGGCACCGTTCACGGCGCGGTGATCGTAGGAGAGCGACAGCGGCATCATCAGACGCGGCTCGAAGTCGGCGCCGTTCCACACCGGCTTCATCTGCGCCTTGGAGACGCCGAGGATGGCGACTTCCGGGGCGTTGACGATCGGCGTGAAGGCGGTACCGCCGATGGAGCCCAGACTGGAGATGGTGAAACAGCCACCGGTCATCTCCTCGCGCTTGAGCTTCTTCGACTGGGCCTTGCCGGCCAGCTCCACGCTCTCCTTGGCCAGATCGATCAGCGACTTCTTGTCGGCGTCGCGGATCACCGGCACCATCAGCCCGTCGGGCGTATCGACCGCGATACCGATGTGGACGTACTTCTTCCACACGATGGTTTCGCCGTCGCTCTTCAGGCTGACGTTGAACTGCGGGAACTTGCGCAGGGCGAAGGCACACGCCTTGATCAGGAACGGCAGCGGCGTGAGCTTGGCGCCCTGAGCCTCGGCTTCGGCCTTCATCGCCTTGCGGAAGGCCTCGAGCTCGGTGATGTCGGCCTCGTCGAACTGGGTGACGTGGGGCACGTTGAGCCAGCTGCGGTGCAGGTTGGTGGCGCCCATCTTGAGCAGGCGCCCCATCGGCTTCTCTTCCACTTCACCGAACTGGCTGAAGTCCTGATCCGGCACCGGCGGAATGCCGGCGCCGCCGGTTGCCGTCGGCGCGGCGGCAGGTGCCTTGGCCTGCCCGGCCATGACCTGCTTGACGTAGGCGTGGACGTCCTCCTTCAGCACCCGGTCCTTCGGCCCGCTCGGCTTGACCAGGCCCAGGTCGACGCCGAGCTCACGGGCCAGCATGCGTACCGCGGGGCCGGCATGGACCAGCTTGCCGTCGCGGGGCTTGTGGGCCGCCATCTGCGCTTCGGGGCTCGGCGTACCGACCGGGGTCGAGGCCGGCTTGTCGGCCTTGGCCGATGACGGTGCCGCGGCCTTCTGCTCGGCCGGCTTGTCAGCCTTCTTGGCGGCAGGCTTGCTGCCGGCCACCTCGATGTAACCGATCAGATCGCCCTCGGAGACGGTATCGCCCTCCTTGACGGTGAGCTCGATCAGTTTGCCCTTGTAGGGACTCGGCACGTCCATGGAGGCCTTGTCGGACTCCAGGGTGATCAGCGGGTCTTCCTCGTTCACCTCGTCGCCGGCGCTCACGGCGATCTCGATGATCGGCACGTCGCTGGAACCGGAGAGATCGGGAACGCGGATCTCGCGGCGCTCGGGTTCGCCGCTCACGGCCTCTTCCTCGGCCGGCGCTTCGGCCTGCTCGGCGGGCTCCGCGGTGGTCTCGACGGCTTCGGGCTCGGGTTCGTCCTCCCCACCCTCGCCGGCAATCTCCATGGTGCCGATCACGTCACCTTCGGAGACGGTATCGCCCTCCTTGACGGTGAGGCTGACCAGCTTGCCGCCGTAGGGGCTCGGCACGTCCATCGAGGCCTTGTCCGACTCGAGGGTGATCAGGGTGTCCTCTTCGGCCACCTCGTCACCTTCGGCGACCGCCACTTCGATGATCTCGACGTTCTCGGAGCCCCCCAGGTCGGGCACCTTGATCTCGACGGTGCGCTTGCCGCCGCCGCTGGCCTTCTTCGCCGCCGGCTTCTCCGCCGCAGCCTGAGAGGCCTGCTCGCGCTTGGGCTCGGCGGGCTCGGCCTGTTCTTCACTGCCGGCGTCGCTGCTGCTGCCGCTGCCTTCCACCTCGAGCTCGACGATGTCGTCGCCCTCGGAGACGGTATCGCCCTCCTTCACCAGCACGCGAACGACCTTGCCGCCCTTGGGCGAGGGTACGTCCATGCTGGCCTTGTCGGATTCCAGCGTGATCAGGGTGTCCTCGGGCTGGATGACGTCCCCTTCGGACACGGCGATTTCGATGATCTCGACGTCTTCGCTGCCGCCGATGTCTGGAACTTTGATGATTTCGCTACTCAAGGTCGCGCTCCTTCCAAATCGTGCCTGGAACAGGCGGGCACCTGCCCGCCTTGCCACCGGATCAGCTCGTCAGCGGATTGGGCTTGTTGGGATCGATGCCGTACTTCTTGATCGCCTCGGCGACGACCTTGCGATCCAGCTCGCCGCGCTCGGCCAGCGCCTTCAGCGAGGCCACGACGACGAAGTAGCGATCGACCTCGAAGAAATGGCGCAGCTTCTCGCGGGTGTCGGAGCGGCCGTAGCCGTCGGTCCCCAGTACATGGTAGTCGGTCGGTACCCAGGCACGTACCTGGTCGGCGAACAGGCGCATGTAATCGGTGGAGGCAATGGCCGGGCCCTTGCGCCCTTCCAGGCAGCGGGTGACGTGAGGCTTGACCGGCTCATCGGCAGCGTTGATGAACGCCTCGCGCTCGAGCAGCAGGGCCTGGCGGCGCAGCTCGTTGAAGCTGGTCACGCTCCACACGTCGGAGCCCACGCCCCACTCCTCGGCCAGCATCCGCGCCGCCTCTTCCACCTCACGCAGGATGGTGCCGGAGCCGAGCAGCTGCACGTGGCCCTTGTCGCCCTTGTGCTCCCGCAGCAGGTACATGCCCTTGATGATGTCGTCGACGGGCACCTCCTCGAGTTCGGGGTGCTCGTAGTTCTCGTTCATCACCGTCAGGTAGTAGAAGCAGTTCTCCTTGTCGGCGAACATGCGCTTCAGGCCGTCCTGGACGATGACCGCCACCTCGTGAGCGTAGGTGGGGTCATAGCTGCGGCAATTGGGAATGGTGGCCGCCTGCAGATGGCTGTGGCCATCCTGGTGCTGCAGCCCCTCGCCGTTGAGCGTGGTGCGCCCGGCGGTGCCGCCGACCAGGAAGCCGCGCGCCTGCAGGTCGCCGGCCGCCCAGGCCAGATCGCCGATGCGCTGGAAGCCGAACATCGAGTAGTAGATGTAGAACGGCAGCAGCGGCAGGTTGTGGTTGCTGTAGGAGGTCGCCGCGGCGATCCACGCCGACATCGCCCCGGCTTCGGTGATGCCCTCCTCGAGGATCTGACCCTTCTTGTCCTCGCGGTAGAACATGATCTGGCCCTTGTCGACGGGCTCGTACTTCTGGCCTTCGGAGGTGTAGATGCCGAGCTGGCGGAACATCCCCTCCATGCCGAAGGTACGCGCCTCGTCGGGCACGATCGGCACCACCTGCTGGCCGATCTTCTTGTCCTTCACCAGGCCGTTGAGAATCCGCACGAAGGCCATGGTGGTGGAGATCTCACGACCCTTGGAGCCGGCCAACTGGGTGGCGAAGGTCTTGTCCTCGAGCGACGGGATCGTCAAGGCCTCGAAGTCGTTGCGCCGCTGCGGCAGGTAGCCGCCCAGGCGCTCGCGCTGCAGGTGCATGTACTTCAGCTCGGGCGAGTCGTCCGCCGGCTTGTAGTACGGCACCTCCTTGAGCTGCTCGTCGGAGAGCGGAATGCCGAAGCGGTCGCGGAATTTCTTCAGCGCCTCGTATTCCATGGTCTTGACCTGGTGGGCCTCCATGGCGGCTTCGCCCTCGCCGCTGCCCATGCCGTAGCCCTTGACGGTGTGCGCCAGGATCACGGTGGGACGGCCGTTGGCGTTGTTCACCGCCTCGTGGTAGGCCGCATAGACCTTGAACGGGTCGTGGCCACCGCGGTTGAGCTTCCAGATGTCCTCGTCCGAGAGATCCTTGACCATCTCGGCGGTTTCCGGGTACTTGCCGAAGAAATGCTCGCGGGTATAGGCGCCACCGAGTGCCTTGTAGTTCTGGTACTCGCCGTCCACCGCCTCGTCCATGCGCTTCTGCAGGATGCCCTTCTTGTCCTTCTCGAACAGCGGGTCCCACAGCCGGCCCCAGACCACCTTGAGCACGTTCCAGCCGGCCCCGCGGAAGACCCCCTCGAGCTCGTCGATGATGCGGCCGTTGCCGCGCACCGGACCGTCCAGGCGCTGCAGGTTGCAGTTGATGACGAAGATCAGGTTGTCGAGCTTCTCGCGGCTGGCCAGGTGAATGGCGCCGAGGGATTCCGGCTCGTCGCACTCGCCGTCGCCCATGAAGCACCAGATCTTGCGATCATGCATGTCACGCAGCTCGCGGGAGTCGAGGTACTTCATCACGTGGGCCTGGTAGATCGCCTGGATCGGCCCCAGACCCATGGAAACGGTGGGGAACTGCCAGAAGTCCGGCATCAGCCACGGGTGCGGGTAGGACGAGAGACCGTCGCCATCGACCTCCTGGCGATACTTGTCCATCTGCGCCTCGGTGAGACGCCCCTCCAGGTAGGCGCGGGCATAGACGCCCGGCGCCACGTGGCCCTGGATGTAGACCAGGTCGCCCTCGAAGTCGCCGTTGGGCGCACGGAAGAAGTGGTTGAAGCCGACGTCGTAGAGTGTGGCGGCGGACATGAAACTGGCGATATGGCCGCCCAGGCCCGGGTGGGCACGGTTGTTGCGGATGACCTGGGCAATGGCGTTGTAGCGGATCAGCGAGCGAATGCGCCGCTCCATGAACAGGTCGCCCGGCATCGGCGCTTCGCGATGCACCGGAATGGTGTTGCGATGCGGCGTCTTAATCGAGAAGGGTGCCTGCATGCCGTCACGACGCAGCCGATCGGCCAGGCGTGTCAGCAGGTACCGAGCGCGTTCCTCGCCCTCACGATCCAGGACCGACTCCAGGGAATCCAGCCATTCCGTGGTTTCGACCGGATCGAAATCTTCTCTTGCCTCCAGACTCATAGACGTCTCTCCGAGTGACAATGTGATGTCAGATGGCCCCAGGCGGAAGAACGCCGGAGCGGATTGCACTACTGACGATCAGGGGAATGTCAGGCCGCGATGCGGCTGTTGTAGTCATTTTACAGAAGCGCATACAACGAATGGCGTAGAACATACCGTAAAGTGGTCTTCCTGCCAATCGAAACGGAATGGAATTTTTTTCCACAATTTGACTATTGCATTGCAACACAAGCTGTTACGTGCCTCGCCGATAGTTTCAGTCGAAAATGTCTCGAATGTAATAAAACTACCGTATGATCACTTTGCGCCCGGTTTCGCCCCCCTCGTCGTGTCGATCAACCCAACGCTTTGAGACACTGGCGGAAATAGGCCCAATCGAAAGCCGGGCCGGGATCGTTCTTGCGCAGCGGAGCGACTCTCGCATGACTGGTGATACGGGCATAGTTCATGTCAGGGTAGTTCAGCTTGAGAGCCTTCGTGACCGCGGCAAGCGAGCGATACTGGGCCTCACGATAGGCATGGATCTCGTCCCCCTCCAGCTCGATGCCCACGGTGAAGTCGTTCAGCGCCCGCCGTATCCGTCCCTCATCGATCCAGCAGGAACGACCGGCATGCCAGGCACGCCGGTCGAAAGGCACGAACTGTACGCACTCACCGTCGCGCCGAATCAACAGGTGGGCGGAAACCCGCAGCTGCACGATGCTCGGAAAGAAGGGGTGGGCAGCGGCGTCCAGCGTGTTGGTGAACAACCGCTCGATGTGCTCGCCGCCGAATTCGCCGGGCGGCAGGCTGATCGAGTGCAGCACCACCGCCGATACCTCACCTTGCGGACGCGCATCCTGATTGGGCGACACCACGCGTCGGACACCCGTAAGCCAGCCTTCCTCGATTCTCATCTCGCTCCCCTGACGTCGCGGACCTGGATTCCCTATAATGACGGTCCCGACGCTCCATGAACATGAAAAGGCCCGCCATGCATTACCAGGACGCCCTAGTCGAAGCGATTCGCGAAGCCGCCGCTCACCTGCTGGCCGAGGACGTGGGCCCTGCCGACATCACCGCGCAGCTGATTCCCGAGTCGCAGTGGGCGAAGGCGCGGGTCATCACCCGCGAGCCGGCCATCCTGTGCGGAGTGGCCTGGGTCGAGGAGATCTATCGCCGCCTCGACCCCACCGTTCAGCTGCGCTGGAGTGCCGCGGACGGCGACCGCCTCGAGGCCGACCAGTGCTTCCTCGAGATCGAGGGCCCCGCCCGCCGGGTGCTGACCGGGGAGCGCGCGGCGCTCAACCTGCTGCAGACGCTCTCCGCCACTGCCACCCGCACCCGCCGCTACGTCGATCTGCTCGAGGGCACCGGCGTGCGTCTGCTCGACACGCGAAAGACCCTGCCCGGCCTGCGCCTGGCGCAGAAGTACGCGGTGACCTGCGGCGGCGGGCACAACCACCGTATCGGGCTGTACGACGCCTTCCTGATCAAGGAGAACCATATCGCCGCCTGCGGCGGTATCGCCGCCGCCGTCAAGGAGGCGCGCAGCATCGCCCGCGATCTGCCGGTGGAAGTGGAGGTGGAAAACTTCGATGAGCTCGACCAGGCGCTGGCGGCCGGAGCCGATATCGTCATGCTCGACAATTTCACGCTGGACGACATGCGCGAGGCGGTAAAGCGTAACGCCGGCCGGGCGACCCTGGAAGCGTCAGGCAACGTCGATGAGACCACCCTGCGCGAGATCGCCGCTACCGGCGTCGATTGCATCTCCAGCGGCGCCCTGACCAAGGACGTCAAGGCGATCGATCTGTCGATGCGTATCGTCGAACTGCGAGCAGCTTAGGCTTCGCCTGAAAAGTCGGCGAGCGCAGCCAGTTTTCGGGCGAGGCCTAGGTTTCGATGGCGGCGAGCGGCTTCTCCAACCGCCGCCGCTCGAGCCTCACACCATCCCTCGTCACCCACTCGACGCCGAGGTCCCGCCAGCCGCGCCGCAGCAGGCTCTCGGCCAGCATACGGCTGGCATCGATGGTGGCACGGCCGTGGCCGTGCTCCAGCAGCATCCGCTCGGCATATAGCAGCAGCGTCGAGCCGATGCCACGCCGCGCCAGTGAAGGCCAGACATACAGGGTATGGATATGGCCGCCGGGCACGTCGAGTTCCAGGAATCCCACGCAGCGCCCGTCGCAGGTCGCCACCAGCGTGGTGTAAAGCGCCTGGCGGGCGGCCCATACGCTGCTCTCTCGCGGCATTGTCGCCGCCCACGCTTCACGCTCCGCCACGCTGTAGTGCGTGGCCGCTCCCTGCATCACGGCATGATGGAAGACTTCGGCCTGATCGGCCCCATCACGGGCCTTGGCCTGACGATAGAGGATCCGCGGCGAGCGGGTCGCCGCGGACGGCGAATCGTTCGGGGTCGTCGTTTCCATCATCTACTCGCGTCTCACATGGCTGTCACGGCAAGCAGAGTACACAAGCTCGCCGCTATGGCCAATGGTAGGCATAATCCCGCTCATGACCAACCCACATCTCCCCATGGAAAGCCATTCGGTTCAGCCCATCGGCTACATCGAAAGCGACTTTCCCGACAAGTTCGGCGTGCCGCGCCAACCCGGCCTGGCCGTGGCGGCACGCGCCAGCCTGATCCTCGTCCCGCCCTATGACGACCCGCTTGCCGTACGCGGCCTGGAGGCCTTCAGCCATCTGTGGCTGACCTTCGTCTTTCATCACAGCCCAGCGCGCTGGACACCCCTGGTGCGACCGCCGCGGCTCGGTGGCAATGCCAAGGTCGGCGTCTTCGCCAGCCGCAGCACCCATCGGCCAAACCGTCTGGGACAGTCGCTGGTGAAACTATGTAGGATCGACATAGGTGGGGTCGACATAGGTGGAAACGACGATCGAGCGAGAGTACGTCTAGCACTGACGGGCTGCGATCTGATCAGCGGCACGCCGGTGCTCGATATCAAACCCTACCTGCCCTGGGCGGAGGCACTGCCCGATGCCCGAGCCGGCTACGCCCCCGCCCCGCCTCCGCAGCTGGCGGTGCGTTTCAGCGCTGCAGCCGAAGCGACGCTGGCCACGCGCGCGGATGCCGCCTCGCTGCGCGAGCTCATCCGCCAGGTGTTGGCCCAGGACCCTCGCCCCGCCTACCGCAAGAGCGCCGAGGAGCGACTCTACGGCGTACGCTTGCGCGACGTCGATGTGCGCTTCCAAGTAGAAAGCACAGCATTGACTGGAAGGTCAGGGATTCACGTGATCGAAATCGACATCGGGAATTAGAAATTTGACGGTAATTTAAATACCGCGACTACTATTGCTCTAGGAAAGATAATTGTCGACAACCTTACGGTATTGACTCGGCGAAGCCCCGATATGGCGGCGAAAGAAGCGTGTAAAGTGCCCCTGCTCAGAGAAACCCAAGGATTCCGACAAGTTACCCAAGGTGCCAGAGCGATTCTCCGATAGGCAGCGAAACGCAAACTGCATTTTGCCGATATTGGCAAACATCTGCGGTGTCATGCCGGTGTTTTTCTTGAACAGGGTAAAGAAATGCGCCCGCGAAAGACCGCAATGACGGGCGATGCCTTCCATATCCAGTTCCCCCTGGGGATGGTCGAGAATGAACTGGCTCGCCTGACGAATGCGAGCATCGTAGAAGTCGCTGGCAACGCCCACTCGCAGCCTGGAAAGGTGGCGCAATTCGGAGTGTTTCTCGGTGATCCCGATCAGCAAATCAAAAAGCAGCTCTTCCAGCCTGCCCTGAGGCACAAAGCCGAAAGAAAACATGGCATCGATCAGCAGGTCCGCATGATCCCGCATACGGGACGTAAGTTCGATGCAGGGGCTGGAAAAGAAGTCGGGGCGACCGCTCAACGCCAGTCCGCGCTGCAAGGCCGCCAACCAGCTCGGCTCGATGTAGAGGGCCAGGATCAGAGTGTCGGCGGCACCGCTCTGGTGATCGTAGAAGTGCGGTTCCCAGGCGTTGATGAGCACCGCCGTCCTGTCGGTTAGCGGCAGCCGGCGATCACGCACCGAGAAATAGGTATCCTCCCCGGAAACCTTAAGCAGCACATGGCATTCGGAATGGGCGTGGGGCACCAGCGACTCATCCATGTCCAGCAGGGCAACGCGACCAAACTCGCCATGCAAGATGCGGTGTGCACTCGACATGACGTCCTCGTCAGTGGAAGTGTAAGGCATGCTGATACAAGCCAGCGTACCATCTCTTACTCGCGCCCCGGCCATAGCCAGACCAAAGTCGCATGGCAAGCCACTCAGCGGCCATTATGTCTTGTCCAGGCAAGATCCAATGGCCGGTCCACATCCTGCACGACGCCCGGGTCCTGAACCTCGATCTCGATACAGACATCCCGATGCCGCCGTACCACGCTGCGAGCTCCCTCGTCGCCGGTCAGCTGCTCGAGCGCGCCCCAGAAACAACGGCCGAACAGCACCGGGTGCCCACCCTGCCCCCGATAGAAGGGCCGCACGATCGCCCGATCACTAGCTCTTGAGCACAATAGAGCAAAGGTGGCCTCGCTCAACCAAGGCATATCTCCCAGCATCACCGCCACTGCCGCAGCCTGAGTCTCGTCCCTAAGCATGCGGATACCGGCGGCGAGGCTAGCTCCCATACCCTGTTCTGCCGTCTCGGCAACAATGGTGCCAATATCCTTGGCAATGCCCAGATGGACGGGATCATCCTCGATGCCCACCACTACCCGAATCTCGCCGAAATGAGGCCGTAGGGTCGCCAGCGTGGCGGCCAGCAGCGGCCCACGCTGTGGCAGGTGCGCCAGGCGCTTGTCGCAGCCGAAGCGGCGCGCCCGACCGGCTGCCAATACCAGAGCAGCGACGGTGTCAGAGGGCATCGCGGGCTTTCCCGTGGTAGACCCGTACGATATCGGCTACCACGGCCAGGGCGATCTCGGCTGGGGTCTTGCTGCCGAGATCGAGGCCGATCGGCATCTGGATGCGATCGACATCGGCCTGGGACAGCCCCCCGGAACGCAGCAGCCGTGTGGCGCGGGCATCCGAGGTCCGGCGCGAGCCCATCACGCCGATATAGAAGGCCTCGGTACGCACTGCCTCGATCATGGCCAGATCATCGATGCGCGGATCATGCGTCAAGGCCACCACCGCGGTTGCCGCATGGCAGCCCCCGGCGGCGATGAAGACTGACGGTAACTGCGGCACCACCGTCACCCCGTCGACACTGAACCCTTCGCACATCTCCGGTCGAGGGTCACAGACGATCACTTCGTGGCCCAACGCCTGGGCGAAGCGAGCACAGGCTTCGGCCACCGGCGAGAGGCCGGCCAGCAGCAGGCGCAGCACGGGCCCGATACGAATGTCGACGGACGCGGGACGGCGCACCACGCATGGCCCCTCGGCAACGTCATCCTCGCGAGCCTGAAAGGAGCCGGCTTCGACATCGACACACCGTACCAGGCGGCACTGCCCCTGCAGGGCCTGGTACAGCACCTCAAGGTGCACCAGCCAGGCGGCGTCGGGGGCACGGTGCTCGATCAATACTTCGAGCACGCCGCCACAGGGCAGGGCGAGACGCCGGCTCTCCTCACGACTTTCACCGTAGCGACGCAAGGTCACCATTCGGTCGAAGTCGCCAACGATGAGTTCCTCGAGAAAGGCTTCTTCGACACAGCCACCGGATAGCGAGCCGACATACTGACCGTCGCGACGCGCCACCAGCATGGCGCCCGGTCCACGGGGCGCCGAGCCATAGGTCGACAGCACGGTGCACAACCAGATGGGGTGGCCGTCGCGGCCCCAGGCCAGCGCCTGGGTGATTACCTGATGATCGAGGTCACGCATCGCTCCACCCTCTCATGGCCACCGATGGTGCAGCCGCGTTCAATCGGCCACTTTGGTTGTCTCGGTGTCGGGATCCAGCGTCTTCTCACCCAGCAGCAGGGAGACCGCGATACCGCAGACCAGTGCCCAGAACGGAGCGCTGATCCCCAGCAGGCTGATGTTGCTCATCGCCACCACTAGCGCCACGAAGGCACCGATCTGGTGGCCACGATGGCGGGAGAAGGCATGCTGGAAGGCTGCCAACAGCACGCCGATCATTGCCAGACCGGCCACGCTGCCGATCAGGGCGCTGGGCAACGCCAGGATGAAGGGCACCGCCGCACCGGCAAAGAGCCCGAAGGCACAGAACAGCACGCCATTCACCAGGGTGGCACCATAGCGGGTGCTCTTGTCGTCGCCTGCCTGCTCGGAGGAGCAGATGGCGGTCATCGGCCCGGCGATGTTGGCGTTGTGGCCGCCGAGGAGGCCAGCGAGCATGCCACCGATGCCGCTGATGATGGTCATGGCATTGACCGGGGGGCGGTACTCCTCGGCCAGCAGCACCCCGGTGGCCTGGGCATTCTCGGCCCCGATCACCAGTGCCGCCAGCGGCACGGAGATGGCCAGGAAGGCCCCCAGGGTGAAGCTCGGTGCGGTGAACTGCGGTGCGACGAAGGCGATGTCCACCTCGGCGGGCTGAACGGCCCCCATGGCGAAGGCCACGATGAGCCCCACCAACGCGGCCACCAGTACCGGCGGCACCGTCTTGATGAAGCGTGAGCTGAGGAAGAAGGCCACCACTGCCGTGCCGGCGATCCAGGGTGCGGCCCCCACCGCGTTCACCGCACCGATGCCGAAGCGGATCAAGGCGCCGGCGATCATCGCCATGACGATCGGCATCGGTAGCCAACGCATGATACGCCCTACTACTCCGCTGACACCCAGCAGGAGAACGATAGCGCCGCTCATGATGAAGGCGCCGACCGCCTCGTTGAAGGGAATGGTCGACAGGGCGGCGATCATGATTGCCGCCCCCGGGATCGAGTAGGCCCCGGTGATCGGCATACGGTAGCGCGAGGCCATGATCAGACTGATCAGACCGCCCAGGAAATAGATGGCAAACAGCCAGGCCACGGTCTGGCCATTGGACAGATTGCCTGCCTCGGCGGCGCTGATCACGATCAGCGCCGGCCCCGAGCAACCGAACAGTGCGGCGACGGTGCCTGCACTGATCGACTTGGCCGTGAAGACCCGGGTCAGGTCTTTGAGCAGCGGACGCTTGGCGTCCACTACCGCAGCTGGCGTGGGGCTGACCCCGTTATTGTCGTGTGCTTGCATGGTATCTCTCCGGGGGTTGTTGTTATGTCATTGGGGTACGGGTCATTCACCGGTGAAGACGGCTCGACGTTTGCCATGGAAGGCCTCGACACCCTCGCGGAAGTCGCTGGAGGTTCGCAGCCGGCTGTAGCAGTGGCCTTCCATTTCGATGGCCACCGACAGCGGAGCATCCTCGTTGTCGTTGATCAGGCGCTTGGCGGTGCGCTGAGCGAGCGGTGAAAAGCCGCGCAGTTCGTCCACCAAGGCCTGGGTAGCGCTCTCCAGCTGGTCATCGGGCACGCACTCGCTGGCGATACCCCACGCCAGCGCCTGTGCACCGCCGATGCGCTTGGCACGCATCACCATGTGCTTGGTCCGGGCGATGCCGATGATCTTCTGCAGGCGGGCAGAGCCTCCGGACCCCGGGATTTGCCCCAATTTCTGCTCCGGCAGAGCATAGAGAGTCGTCTCGGAGGCGATGCGGAAATCGCAGGCCAATGACAGCTCGAAGCCGACGCCGAAGGTATAGCCACGGTTGACGGCGATCACCGGCTTCGAGCAACGCGCCGGGGCAGCCACGTTGTCGGCGAGTTTCGAGACATGTTCGGGTGAGGCCTCGAGGAACCCCTTGATGTCGCCACCACTGGAGAAGTGTTCGCCCTCGGCACGCAGCACGATGACGCGCACGCCGTCATGGGCGTCCAGCGCCTCGAACACGCGACGCAGCTCGTCGCGTTGGGGCATCGAGATCACGTTGAGCGGCGGACGGTCGAGGATGATGTCGGCACGCTCGGCCTCGGCATCGACCTGGACCCTGAAACCGTCGAAGTCGCTGGCCAGAATGGTGTTCACGTCGGTACTGGTCATGTCATGGTTCCTTTATCGGTTCGGTTGTTCGGTTGTCAGTGAGGTCGTGTGCTGGGGCTTCCCTGTTCGCGCAGCACGCGGCGCAGGATCTTGCCCACGGGGGACTTGGGAATCTCGTCGACGAAGACGTAGCGCCGCGGGCGCTTGAAGCGGGCCAGGCCGGAATCGACGCAGTGCCGATCGAGTGCGCCCTCGTCGAGGGCCTGTCGGGCCTTGACGAAGGCGGTGACCACCTCGCCCCACTGCTCATCGGCCAGCCCCACCACCACGACCTCTTCCACCTGGGGGTGCACCGAGAGCACATTCTCGATCTCCACCGGGCTGACGTTCTCGCCACCGGTGATGATCAGGTCGTCGACACGGCCGGTGACGAACAGGTCGCCGTCGGCGTCGAAGTAGCCGGTATCGCTGGTGAAGTACCAGCCCTCCTTGAGCGCCTTGCGGTCGGCATCGGGGCGGTGCCAGTAGCCCTGGAAGGCCTCGTCGCCGGCCATGTCGGCGATGATCTCGCCCTCTTCCCCCACGCCCAGGATCTCGTCCGGCGACTCGGCGCCCACCCTGACCACCCGGATGCGTTGGTTGAGCGCAGGCCGACCCGATGAGCCCGGCTTGTCACTGGCCCGTTGGTCGATGGTGAAGGTATAGATCTCGGAGCTGCCGTAGTGGTTGACGAACAGGCTGGGCTGGAAGGCCTCCTGAACCCGGGCCATCAGCCCCGCACTCATCGGCGCGCCGGCGAAGCCCAGCTTGTCGACGCCGGCTACCCGCGGCGGTGAGAACTCGGGGTGCTCGATGAGCATGTGGTAGAGGGTCGGCACCAGGTAGAGGTTGGTGACGCCCTCACGCTCAATGGCGTCCAGCGTCGCCGCGGGATCGAACTTCGGCACGCAGACGAAGTGGCCGTCGATCAGTGCCATCGACAGCAGCGAGCGCACGCCCATGGTGTGATAGAGCGGCATCACGCCGAGGGTGCACTCGTCGTGGCGATAGAGGTTCTGTGCCACATGGGCCAGCGCTGCGGCACGCTCGGCGCGATGCAGGCGTGGCACACCCTTGGGCTTGCCGCTGGTACCCGAGGTGTAGAGCATCAACGAGACATCCTCGGCGTCGGCACGCAATACCAGCTCACCGTCCACACCGAGCAGGGCGTCGAAGTCATGGGCACCGATGTCCTCGACCCCTCCGGCAGTGATGCGTGGTAGCCGCTGTGCCTCGGGACAGCCGTTCACCGCTTCGGTCACCGAATCGTCATAGGCGAGCGCCTTGACCTCGGCATCCTCGATGCAGTAACTCAGATCCCGGGCCGTGGATCGCCAGTTGAGGGGGGTGACCACGATCCCGGCGAATTGGCAGGCCCAGTGCAGGGTCGCCATCTGCCAGCGGTTCTGCATCACCACCAGCAGACGGTCCCCCTTGGCCAGGCCCATCGCTTCGAGGCTCCTGGCCACGCTCTGGATATCGGCGAACCATTCGGCATAGGTCTTGCGTAGCTCGCCATCGGAAATGGCAATCGCCCGGGGGCGACGCTCCACCGAGGCAAGAAAACTGCGACCAAGATCAAACATCGTTGTTCTCCTGTTGACTGTCAGGCACGGTCGCCTCGCGGCGCGTCCGGGCCACGTCGAGTACCGCCTGGACCATGCCGGTATAGCCGGTGCAACGGCACAGATGACCCGACAACATGTCGCGCACCTGGGCCTCGCTGGGGTCGGCCACACGGTCCAGGAACTCCTCGCAGGACATCAGAATGCCTGCGGTGCAGAAGCCGCACTGCAGGGCGTGATGACGCCGGAAAGCCTGTTGCAGATCGGAAAGGCCCTCCTCTCCTGCCAGCGACTCGACGGTGTCGAGCCGCCGACCCTCGGCCTGTACCGCGAGCATCAGGCAGCTGCGGCTGGCACGACCGTCGACGCGCACCGTGCAGGCACCGCACACGCCATGCTCACAGCCCACGTGCGTGCCGGTGGCCCCCAGCTCGTGGCGCAGGAAGTCACACAGCTGGGTGCGGGGCTCGGCGTAGCCGCTGCGCTCGCGACCATTGAGGGTCAGGGTCACGCGAATGCGCTGGTCAGCCCTGGCGTGCATGGGCGTTCTCCTCGTCTCTTGGCCCGCCGGCGATCAACTCCCGGCCGAGCTCGCGGATCAACTGGCGGCGATAGGCCGCCGTGGCATGGGCATCATCCTCGGCGCCCAAGGACCAGGCGAGGGCGTTAAGGGCCTCGCTCGGGTCAGCGTGGCGGGCGAGTTCGCGACTCACTGGGCGGTCGGCGACGCCACCCACGCCGAGAGTGACGCGGTTGCTGTCGACCACCGCCGCCAGCGCGACAATGGCGAAGTCACCGTGGCGCATGGCCACTTCGCGGAATCGGTACTCCGCGCCCGGCCTCGCCAGGGGAAAGCGCACTTCGGTGATCAGCTCGTCCTGACGGCGGTCGGTAGTCAGTACCCCCTGGAAGAAGTCCTCCGCCATGACCCGGCGCGACTTGCCGCGGCGGTTCTCGAGTACCACCTGCCCTCCCAGGGTGGCCAGACACAGCGGCAGCTCGGCGCTGGGATCGGCATGCGCGATCGAACCGCATACCGTGCCGCGGTTACGGGTCTGCCAATGGCCAATCCAGGGCATCGCCAGGGCCAGCAACGGGACCGCCTCGGCGAGACCGGGATACTGCAGCAATTCGGCTTGGGTCACCCCGGCACCCACCGCCAGGTGATCGTCACGCCGCTCGATGTAGTGCAGATCCTCTATACCGGCGATATCGAGCAGGTGCTTGGGCTGGGCCAGGCGCATGTTGAGCACCGCCATCAGCGACTGCCCACCCGCGATCAGTCGCGCCTCATCTCCATGTTCGTGAAGCAACTCACAGGCCTCGCGACGGCTGCTCGGCCGCCAGTAATCGAATGCAGCAGGTTTCATGAGCGACCTCCCCGGCCGGCGAACAGGCCCTTGAGGCGCTGCCACAGTGACAGCCGTGGTGCGGCGCCGCCCATGCGCTGGGCCAGGCGCGCAAAAATCTGGCCGATGATCATCCGCGAGGCGCTTTGCAGCATGCGCCCGCCCACCGAGGCGACCTTGCCGCCCACGGCGGCGTCGTAGTCGTAGTCGAGTCGCGTCTGGCCGCCCTCGACCTCGGTCAGCCGAATTTGCGCACTGCCCTCCGCCGAGCCCATGGCACTGGTGCCGGCCCCGGAAAGCCGCAGACCGTGCGGGGGGTCGAGGTCGGAGAGTGCCACCTGCGCATCGAAGCGCGCGCGGATCATCCCCACGCCGACGGTGACATCGGCTCGGTAGGCGTTCTCGCCGGTAAGCTCCAGGGCATGGCAGCCAGGGATGATCGCCTGCAGGGTCTCGGGATCGAGCAGGGTGTCGAAGACCGCCTGGGGGCTGCCCGGCAGCGTCACCGAGTCGCTGGCGGTGAGCCGCGAGCCGCCACCTGCTGCGGGAGCCGTCTGATCCTCGCCCACTCCCTGGGGCCGCGCAGGTTCCTCGATGCCGATCAGCGTGCGCACCTTGGACGGCGTCAGCGGCAACTCGATGTCCGCGATGCCCAAGGCGTCGGCCACGGCATTGGCGATGCACACCGGGGTGCTCATGTTGTTGCCCTCACCCACCCCCTTGGCACCCAGCGGGGTGAACGGCGACGGCGTCTCCCTGTGCAGGATCAGTGGTTCAGGCACCTCGACGCTGGTCGGTACCAGATAGTCGGCGAAGGTGCCGGACTGGAAGCTGCCATCGTCGCCGTAGGTAAATTCCTCCATCAGTGCCGCACCGAGCCCCTGGGCGAAGGCCCCACGCACCTGTCCATCGACCAGATCGGGATTGAGCAGGCGGCCAGCATCATGCAGGGTGACATAGCGGTCGAGTCTCACCTGGCCGGTGATGCGGTCGACCTCCACCCCGCAGTAGTCGAAGATGAAGCCGTAGCAGAGCGAGCTGTTGATACGATCGTCCTCGTCCGGCGCCTCGAGCTGAGGCGGCGACCAGAACGCCGTCTCGCGCAACCCGCCCGGCTCGTCCTCGGGCAGTGTGCCCGGCGCCCAGTGGGTGGCGCCGGCCAGGCGGCCAAAGGGCATCGACAGCTCACTGTCGTTCACTATCACCTGCCCCTCGGCGAAGCGGATGCGACTGGCCTCCACCTGCCACCGAGCGGCGGCGATACCGGCTAGGCGATCGCGCACCTTCACCGCCGCCTGGTAGACCGCCCCGGCCACGGCGCCTGAGAAGCGGCTGGAGTAGTTGCCCGAGGCGATCGACCAGGCGTCCTTACCGGTATCGAGCTCGACATTGACGCTGATCGACTCAAGCGGCACCCCGAGCACCTCGGCGATCACCTGGGCGACCACCGTGCGATGCCCTTGCCCTTGCGGCGTCGACGAGACATGAGCGCTGACGTCGCCTAGCGGACCGACGCTGATCGTGGCGGTGCTCACCGCCCCGTTCTTGGGGCCGGCCTTACGCCGCTCCTCGGGCGTCATGGCGGTGGTGATATAGCCCATGTTGGAGATCGAGGGTTCCACCGCCACGGTGTAGCCGATGCCGTAGAGCCGTCCCTCGCGGCGGGCTGTCTCACGATGCGCCAGCAGTTCCTCCAACCCACCTTCGTGAATGCCCTGTTCCACAGCGGCGGGATAGTCACCAGAGTCGAGCAATGCTCCGGCAGCGGCCCGATAGGGAAAGCTGCCGGTCGGCACCAGGTTGCGACGGATCACCTCGAGAGGATCGAGGTCGAGTTCCACGGCGATGCGCTGCATCAACCGCTCGAGGGCGAAATAGATTTGAGGCCCGCCGAAGCCGCGGTTGAGTCCAGTGGGCGTCTTGTTGGTCAGCGCGACGCGGTTGCGCACGACAAGATGCCGGATCGCATAGGCACCGGTCAGGTTGCCGTGCATGCGGTAGAAAGTGGCCGGTTCCGGCGCACGCAGGTAAGCGCCGCAGTCGTCGACCTGATCCCAGTACAGGGCGGTGACACGCCCATCGCGGGTCACTGCAGCCTCTATCTCGGTCATCCGATTGGTAGCCGAGGAAGCCCCCTGAAGGTGCTCGAGGCGATCCTCCACCCATTTCACCGGAGCGCCGGCCTTGCGGGCGGCCAACCCCATCATCACCACATAGGGAAAGACCCCCTGCTTGATGCCGAAGCTGCCACCGGAGTCCGGCGGGGTACGCAGCCGAAAGCGGTTGCCGGGTACCTTGAGGGCACGAGCCATCACCGTATGCAGCGCATAGGGGCCCTGGAAGTTGGCGAGTACATCGTAGCTGGCACTGGCTGGGTCATACTCGGCGAGCACCACGTAGCACTCCATCGGCGTACAGGAGCTGCGCGGCACGCGCACCTTGAGCGCGACGCGATGCTCGGCCTCGGCGAAGGCCTGCTCGGGGTCGCCATAGCGAAAGTGGCGCTCGCTGACCACATTGCTGCCGACTGCCTCATGGAGCAGCGGGGCGTCGGCTGCGATGGCCGCCTCGGTATCCACCGCGACGGGCAGCGTCTGGTAGTCGACGCGGATGGCGTCGAGGGCGTCCTCGGCGAGGTAGCGACTCTCGGCCATCACCACGGCGAGCGGTTCGCCGACGTAGCGCACCTTGTCGACGGCCAGACACCAGTGCTCCATGGGCTGGCGCACGCCGACCGGAAAGGGCCGCGCCCAGCGCTTGACGTCCTCGCCGGTCAGGACGGCATGCACGCCAGGCATGGCCAGCGCCGGCGAGGCGTCCAGGCCGACCAGCCGGGCATGGGCATGGGGTGAACGCAGCACGGCGGCATGCAGGGTGCCTGGCGCCACCGCCAGGTCGTCGGCATAGCGACCACGCCCCTGCAGCAGGGCATCGTCCTCGATGCGCGGCTGCCGGCGGCCAATTTGGCCCGACTGCCCCTCCCGCAAGGCTGGCTCGAAAGCGTTCATTCACTCCTCCGCGATGGCCGTGTCGGAATCGGTTGCCATCTGGAGAGAAGTCTATGGAGTCGCTCGCCGATCGGCCTTGCTCGGCGGGATGGAGTTTGGCCCCATCATCGGCACTTTTACCCGAGAGTCTGAATTGCAACTAAAGGATAAGGAGCCGTCGCCAGTGCACACACACGGCTTTCGAACGCAGGAAGGCGGCCCTTGGGCCGCCTTCCTGTCACGATGCTGGAGTCCCTCGTCAGCAGTGGCTCAGTCGAACTCGACGCCGATACGACGCCCCACCTCTTCGTAGGCCTCGATCACACCGCCGAGGCCCTGACGGAAACGGTCCTTGTCCATCTTGTTGCGGGTCTCGGCGTCCCACAGGCGGCAGCCGTCCGGCGAGAACTCGTCGCCCAGCACGATCTGGCCCTTGAACAGCCCGAACTCCAGCTTGTAGTCCACCAGCAGCAGGCCGCCGTCGGCGAACAGCTGCTTGAGCACCTCGTTGACCTTGAAGGTCAGCGACTTCATCTCGGCGAGCTGTGCGGGCGTGGCCCAGCCGAAGGTCTCGGCCAGCGACTCGTTGATCATCGGGTCGTGCAGCGCGTCGTTCTTGAGGAACAGCTCGAAGGTGGGCGGCGTGAGTTCGCGCCCCTCTTCCACGCCGAGGCGCTTGACCAGGCCGCCGGCGGCGATGTTGCGCACCACGCACTCCACCGGAATCATCTCGAGCTTCTTGACCAGGCTCTCGGTGTCGGAGAGACGCTTCTCGAAGTGGGTGGGAATGCCCGCCGCGGCCAGCTTCTCCATGATGAAGGCGTTGAAGCGGTTGTTGACCATGCCCTTGCGTGCCAGCGACTCCATGCGCTCGCCGTCGAAGGCGCTGGTGTCGTCACGGAAATGCAAGACGAGCAGATCGGGGTCGTCGGTGGCGTACACCGATTTGGCCTTGCCGGCGTAGAGTTCTTGACGCTTTTCCATGGGGGTCTCCAGAAGGTGAAGGCAATGACCTTAGCGTGGCAATTCAGCGGATCGCCTGCCACTGCAGCCCGCTGTCCTGGGCGGCAATCGTCAGGCGTGATGCATCGCCGTCGAGCAGCGGCGTGAGTGCCTCGAGAGCCAGCTCGGGGCGGTTGTTGTGTTCGGACAGATGCGAGCAGACGATGCGCTGCAGGCGATCGAGCCCCAAATGCTGCAGCAGCGCCGCGGCCTGGATGTTGGCCAGATGCCCCCAGTTGCCGCCCACGCGCCGCTTGAGCTGCGGCGGATAAGGGCCGATCTCGAGCATGTGGCGATCGTGGTTGCACTCGAGAATGAGGGCATCGCAACCACGGAATGCCTCGATGACGTGCTCGCTGGGATGGCCCAGATCGGTCAATACACCCAGATGGCAGCCACGGGATTCGAAGCGAAACTGCACCGGCTCACGGGCGTCGTGGGGCACCGTGATCGGGTCGATCACCAGGCTCTTCACGGCAAAGCGCGCCTGCGGCGTGATCCAGTGGCGCTGGGGCACCTCGCCGAGACGCCCGGAGAGCCAGGTACCCGGCGTGAGGTAGACCGGCACCCCATGGCGGCGTGCCAGCGGCCCTACGCCGCGCAGGTGGTCGCCGTGCTCATGAGTGACCAGCACCGCATCGAGCTGGCGCGGATGCACACCAAGACGTGCCAGCCGGCGCTCGGTCTCGCGCAGGCCGAAACCGCAATCCACCAGCACCGAGGTCTCGCCGTCGCTGACCAGGGTCGCGTTGCCCTTGCTGCCGCTGCCGAGCGAGGCAAAGCTGAGCTTGCCAGCGCTCGACAACGGCGTATCGCCCTTGCCTTGCGGCATCAGCGCAGCAGGCCCGACACCCGCTCGAGCAGCTCACGGGCGTCCTCTTCGTTGAAGCGTCGCTCGCTCTCGTTGACGGCCCGCAGGGTGGTGCGTTCGGGACCTTCGGCCTCGAGCACAAGGCGGATCTCCTGGGGCATCTGGCGCACGTCGGGACTCAAGGCGATCTGCAGGAAGCCACGACCACGCTCCGAGACGGTCATGTAGTTGACCAGGAAGTCGTGCTGCTGCGGGTTCTGCTCGAGCAGCTCGCGCCGCCCCTCGACGGCAAAGTCGGCTTGCAACTGGTGGTTCAGTTCAGCCCAGACGCGGTCGACGTCGAGCGGAATGCGCACCACCCACTCTCCGCTGGAAAGCTGCTCCAGTCTCAGGCGGTCTTCGCTGGCGATCTGCTGGCCGGCCAGGGAGGCGGCGCTGGCAGTAGCGCTACGGGCACTGAAGTGCTGTTCCAGCGCATCCAGACAGGCGGCCACCGGACGGCCGTTCAGGTCGCAGCGCACTTCGCTGTCACCGGCGCGCAGCCCTTGACGTACGCTCAGGCGGCCCTGGGCGGTTTCCAGTACGCCGCGCGCATCGTCGCTCGCCTGCACCTGCAGCCCGCGAGCGCGGGTGAAGTCCTGCAGCTGCGGCCACACCATGCCCGGGTCGGCCGCCACCACCAGCCACTGGTCGGTACCGATTTCACGCCGCTCGACGAAATCGCGCTCCACCGCGCCGCCAGAAGCCAGGCGCGTGGGGCTGGGGGCGCGGAAACGATCGTCGCTGGGGCGCAAGCTGCCCTGCGCTTGCGGCACCGGCATGGCGTCGCGATAGCGCTGTTCGTTACGCCCTTCGGGCAATACCAGAGGCGCGCTGCGCTGGGCGCTCACGTAGTCGATGTTGCGGTCGTCGTAGAAGCCTTCGCGGGCGCAGCCGGCCGTGGCCAGGGCGGCCACGGCCACCAGCGGCATCCATTTCAGCGCAGAATTCATGCAGTCACCTTGCAGTCAGGTTCTCAGGGCGGCGGGGCTTCCCACTCGCCTCAATCGTCGATCACGCCGGCCAGTTGCAGGGCCTCGTCCACCGTCGCATGGTATTTGCCGGACAGCCAGGTGAGCGGCAAACGAATGCCCTGGTCGATCAGCCCCATGCGGTGCAGCGCCCATTTGACCGGTATCGGATTGGACTCGATGCCCAGGTTGGTATGCAGCGGCATCAGTCGTGTGTTGATCTGGTGCGCACGGTCGGCATCGCCGGCCACCGCCGCCACGCACAGCTCATGCATGGCCTTGGGCGCCACGTTGGCAGTGACCGAGATGTCACCGTTGCCGCCCATCAGCATGAACTCGCAGGCGGTGCTGTCGTCGCCGGAGTAGAGCATGAAACCGCTGCCCTTGAGCCGTGAAATGAGATCCTCGGCGCGCTCAAGGTTACCGGTGGCGTCCTTGAGGCCGATGATGTTGTCGACCTCGGCCAGGCGCATCACGGTCTCGTTGTAGAGATCGGAACAGGTGCGGCCGGGCACGTTGTAGAGAATCACCGGCAGGCGGCTGCCCTCCGCCACGGCCTTGAAGTGGCGATAGAGCCCTTCCTGGGTTGGCTTGTTGTAGTAGGGGCATACCGAGAGGCAGTAATCGGCACCCACTTCGCTGGCATAGCGAGCCAGCTCGACGGCCTCGGAAGTGGCGTTGGCCCCGGTGCCGGCGATCACCGGAATGCGACCGTCGACCTCTTCCACCACGGCGCGAATCACGTCGAAGTGCTCGGCGAACGACATGGTAGTGGGCTCACCGGTGGTGCCGGCTGCCACGATGCCATCGGTACCGTTCTCCAGGTGGAAGTTCACCAAGCGGCGCAACGCCTCCCAGTCGATGTCGCCATTGGCCTTCATCGGCGTCGCCAGGGCGACGATACTGCCAGTGATCATCCTCTCGTTCCTCTACGCAATAGCACGCAATAGCGCTCTGCCGCACCCACGACCATGGCTCGACACGGCCGCGAGCAAAGGGTAAATGGTACTCAGGCCGCACAGGCCTGTACAGCACGCCGACGGGCTCTTTGACAGCGAACGCCGACCTGCGTGTAATGAAACGCTTTCAAACGACCACAGGAGGCGTCATGACGCTTGCCATCGGACAGCCCGTTCCCGACTTCACTGCCACCGCCACCGGCGACACCACCCTCTCCCTCAGCCAGTTCAAGGGGCGTCAGGTCGTGATCTTCTTCTACCCCAAGGCCAGCACGCCCGGCTGTACCACCGAGGGCGGCGACTTTCGCGACCGCAAGGCCGACTTCGATGCCGTCGACACGGTCATCCTCGGCATTTCCCGGGATGGCATTCGCGCCCAGGAGAATTTCAAGACCAAGCAGGCCTTCAACTTCGAGCTGATTTCCGACAAGGACGAGGAAGTCTGCAAGCTGTTCGACGTCATCAAGCTGAAAAAGCTCTACGGCAAGGAGCATCTCGGCATCGAACGCAGCACCTTCCTGATCGATGCCGAAGGCAAGCTCGCCCGCGAGTGGCGCGGCGTCAAGGTCAATGGGCACGCTCAGGAAGTGCTGGAAGCCGCCCGGGAACTCCACGCCAGCAAGTGAGACAGCGCAAGGGGCGTTTTGCTCCGCCCGGCCGGTGGCCGGGCGGACATTGGCCCATCACTCCTCGGCGGATTGCTCCAGCTCCACCGACTGCTGTGAGTCGTGGTATTGCCGGATGCCCCTTGGCCAGGCATACACCAGCGCCTTGAGCAGCGTCGCCAGCGGAATGGCAAAGAAGATGCCCCAGAAGCCCCAGATACCACCGAAGAACAGCACGGCCACGATGATCGACACCGGATGCAGGTTGACCGCCTCGGAGAACAGGATCGGCACCAGCACGTTGCCGTCCAGCGCCTGGATCACGCCGTAGGCGATCAGCACATAGAGGAACTGCTCGCTCATGCCGAAATGGAACCCCGCCACGGCGGCGACCGGCAAGGTGGCCACGGCGGCACCGATATAGGGCACCAGCACCGAGATCCCTACCAGCACGGCCAGCAGTGCCGAATAGGGCAGGCCGAAGAAGGCGAAGGTAAAGAACGACACCGTGCCGACGATGATGATCTCGACGAACTTGCCGCGTACGTAGTTGGCGATCTGGGTATCCATCTCCTGCCAGATGCGCGTCATCAGCGTACGCTGCTGCGGCAGCAGCGAGAGCGTGAAGTCGACCAGTTGCTCGCGATCCTTGAGCAGGAAGAACACCAGAATCGGCACCAGTACCAGGTAGATGATCAGCGCCAGCACGTTGCCCAGCGAGGCCAGCGAAAGCGTCAGGGCACGCTGACCGAACTGGGTCAGCTCACGCCCCGCCACCGCGATCCACTCCTGCACCTGATCCGGCGTGACCAGGGTGGGATAACGCTCCTGAACGTCATCGAGCCAGCGCTGCCCGCTGGCCACGATACGTGGCGTCTCCTGCACCAGCCCCACGAGCTGGTTCCATATCAACGGCATCAGGATGAACGCCAGGGCCAGCAATACCCCGATGAAGGCCAGGAAGATCAGCGTCACGGCCAGCAGATGGGGCACGCCTTGTCGGGTCAGGGCATTGACCCCGCCCTGCAGCAGAAAGGCGATCACCAGCGCCGTGAGGAAGGGCGCCAGCATGCGGCCGAACAGGATCACCACGGCGAAGCCGAGCACCAGCAGGACCAACAGGATCACCGCTTCCTCGTCCGAGAAGTAGTGCTCGATCCAGCCCTTGAACACCTCACGCAAGGTCATGAAGCGAGCTCCTCGCCCTTGCGCAGCCAGTAGTGGTAAACCTCGCCGCGCTCTTCGCGCTGCAACAGTTCATGAATACTGTTGTCGGCAAAGGTCTCGAAGTCGCGCCAGGAGCCGGCATCGGTCGCCATGATCTCGAGCACCTGGCCGGGCTTCAGCCGGGCCAGCGCCTGCTTCGCCTTGAGCAGAGGCAGCGGACAAGGTAGGCCGCAGGCATCGAGTACATCATCAGGTTGCACAGCCATGTCGTCTCCCGGGAAAATGCCGATGGTTCACGCTGCCTTGCAGGAAAGCGTAAAACCCTTGAGATTTAAAGGCACTTTGCAGGCCGAATCAATGTCGGAGAGAAACCGACCGACGCTTCGAACGAGACTGGCACATGCTGCGCAAGACCCGAACCTGCCTGACCGCTGGCGCTGCCGCCCTGACGCTGGCCTTGACCCTGGGCGCTCCTGCCACTGCTACGGACGACTATGGTCTACCCAGCCTGACCGGCACCAGCCAGGCCATGACCGGCGAGGAGTTTCGCCTGGGTCGCGCCTGGCTGCGCCAGTTCCATGCCCGGGCGCCTATCTGGCAAGACCCCATCGCCCAGGAATACGTGGAAACACTGCTGGGCCGGCTGATGCCCCACAGCGGCCTGTCCGATACTCGCTCGGTGGTGGTACTGGTGGACAGCCGGACGCTCAATGCCTTCGCCGTGCCGGGCGGGGTGATCGGCGTCAATGCCGGCCTGTTCGCCTTCGCCGATGAGGAGGATGCAGTCGCCTCGGTGCTGGCCCACGAGCTGGGCCACCTGTCGCAGCGTCACTATGCCCGCGGCCAGGCCCGCGCCGAGCAGACCCAACTGCCAGCCATGGCCGCGATGCTGGCCGGCATGCTGATCGCTGCCAGCGGCGGCGGCGATGCCGGCATCGCTGCCGCCATGGGCTCTCAGGCCGCCTTCATTCAAGATCAATTGGCCTACTCGCGGCGCTTCGAGCAGGAGGCCGACCGCCTCGGCCTGCAGACCATGGCTCAGGCCGGCTTCGACCCCGAAGCCATGGTCAGGATGTTCCGCGCCATGCAGCGTCAGGTGAGCCTGCAAGGCGGCAATCCGCCGGAGTTCCTGCTCACCCACCCGCTGACCGAATCGCGTATCAGCGACGCCGAAGCCCGCGCCTCGCAGCTCGAGGCCATCCGCCCTCGCGAGGGCGACCCGAGCTACCACCTGGTGCGCGCCAGGGCTCTGCTGGCGGTGAATCAGCGCGATCCGCAGCAGGCGGCGACCCGCCTGGCCCAGGGCGACGCCCCCCAAGCTGTGCGGCGCTACCTGGACGCACTGATCGCCGCCCACAACGGTCAGACCGATACCGCCCTCAGCCAGCTCGATGCCATCGCCCGGGAGTTGCCCGACCTGGCCATCATCCCTGCCAGCGCCGCCGACGTGGCCTTCCAGGCCGGTCGCTACGAAGACGCCATCGAGCGCAGCCGACGCATCCTGCGACTGATGCCGGGCCACATGCCGGCCACCCGCACCCTGGGCGAGGCGCTGCTGCAGCATGACCCCAACGAAGCCTATCGCATCCTGCGCGACCTCTCCGAGCGTCGCTCCGAGGATCCGCAGGTCTTCGCCCTGCTTGCCGAAGCCGCCGGGCGTAGCGGACGTGAGGCCTGGGGGCATCTGGCCCGGGCCGAGCACATGCAGCTCACCGGCGACATCCAGCGCGCCATTCGCCAGCTCGACGTGGCGCGTCAGGTTGCCGAGCAAAGCGGCGACAGCAACGCCCTGGCGCGCATCGAGCAGCGGCGCGAGGCCTTTGTTGGTTACCGCGAAACAATGGAAAAATTCAGGTAAGGAGACACTGCACAAGTGCCTGCGCGAGCGAATCGCTGCGTTGCGCGGTGCTCGGAATCCTCACATATACCCCATATGCTCCGGCTCCTGTGCTCCGTGCGCCTTGCGCTTCATCTCGCTCGGCGGTTGTTCAGCGCTCCTTACGCCAAGGCCCGCGCTGGTGCGCGGGCCTCGAGGTCGTAAGGCAGGAAGCGGCGTGTCTTTTTACTTCTGGAAGTTGAGCATGCGCTCCAGCGGCTTGAGCGCGGCCCGGCGCAGCTCGGCGTCGACGAAGATCTCGCCGCTGCCCTCGCGCAGGGCGCCGGCCAGGTTGTCGAGCGCGTTCATCGCCATCCACGGGCAGTGGGCGCAGCTCTTGCAGGTCGCGCCGTTGCCGGCGGTGGGCGCCTCGAACAGGGTCTTCTCGGGCACCATCTGCTGCATCTTGAAGAAGATGCCGCGGTCGGTGGCCACGATCAGCTTGTCGTTCGGCAGCTCTTTGGCCGCTTTGATCAGCTGCGAGGTCGAACCGGCCACGTCGGCCAGCGCCACCACCGAAGCCGGCGACTCCGGGTGTACCAGCACGGCGGCTTCGGGGTAGAGGGCCTTGAGGTCCTCGATACCCTTGGCCTTGAACTCCTCGTGGACGATACAGGCACCGTCCCACAGCAGCATGTCGGCACCGGTCTTCTGCTGGATGTAGCCACCCAGGTGCTTGTCCGGTGCCCACAGGATCTTCTCGCCGCGCGCCTGCAGATGCTCGATGACGTCCACTGCGATGGAGGAGGTCACCACCCAGTCGGCACGTGCCTTCACCGCCGCCGAGGTGTTGGCATAGACCACCACGGTACGATCGGGGTGCTGGTCGCAGAAGGCGCTGAACTCGTCGGCCGGGCAGCCGATGTCGAGCGAGCAGGTCGCTTCCAGGGTGGGCATCAGCACACGCTTCTCGGGCGACAGGATCTTGGCTGTCTCGCCCATGAAACGCACACCGGCCACCACCAGGGTGTCGGCGTCGTGACGCGCGCCGAAGCGGGCCATCTCCAGCGAGTCGGCCACGCAGCCGCCGGTCTCCTCGGCCAGCTGCTGAATCGCATCGTCGGTATAGTAATGAGCGACGAGCACCGCGTTGTGCAGCTCGAGCAGGCGCTTGATCTCGTCGATACGGGCCTCGTCCTCGGCCGGAATACGGGTCGGACAGTAGGCGCGGGCGAGGTGTTCACGCACCTCGATTCGGGAAGTCATGATCGTCATCGTGTCTACCACCGTGACTGGCAGGGGCTCCCCCTGCGTGTACCGGGTGCACCGTGAACCGTACGCTCCGTACGGGCGATGCGCCTGAGGCTGTCGTCGGCGTCTCTCGCCATCGCAGCCCATCCTATTATTCTACACCACCTCTTGGCCTACATCACACTATCGAGGGTAGAGCCATGACAAAAACGCCCCCGACTCGAAGAGCCGGGGGCGTGGAATCTGGTGGGTCGTGTAGGATTCGAACCTACGACCAATTGGTTAAAAGCCAACTGCTCTACCAACTGAGCTAACGACCCAGCACTTGCAAACAAGCTTCCAGGTCCGGAATGGTGGGTCGTGTAGGATTCGAACCTACGACCAATTGGTTAAAAGCCAACTGCTCTACCAACTGAGCTAACGACCCTTCCGAACGGGTGCAGATATTACTGATCACACCCTTCACTGGCAAGGACTTTTTTGACTTTAGGCGAGCATGCCCGCGCCGGGAAAGCGCGGGCATGCTCTCATGCAAGGCCTAACGCCCTTTGGGGCTCTTGGTGCTCTTGGGCTTACGCATCGCCTGCACCGGGCGCCGCTTGTTCTTGTCGCGGCTCCAGCGGTTCTTCTCATCCGGGGTGAGCTCGGGCACCTTGCGCGGTTCCATGCCGGCGGAGAGCGCCAGGTCGTCGATCTCGTCCTGGGACAGCTCAACCCACTCCCCCGCCTTGGCCCGCTTGTCGAGGAAGATGTTGCCGTAGCGCACCCGCTTGAGCCGGCTCACCGTCAGTCCCTGGGACTCCCACAGCCGCCGCACCTCACGGTTGCGCCCTTCCGTGATCACCACGTGGAACCAGGTATTGATACCTTCGCCGCCGAACTCCTGGACGTCGGTGAAACGCGCCGGCCCGTCTTCGAGCATCACGCCCTCGACCATGGCCACCACGTGCTCCTTGCGCACCTCCCCCATCACGCGCACGGCGTACTCGCGCTCGACCTGGGTGCTGGGATGCATCAGCCGGTTGGCCAACTCGCCGTCGGTGGTGAACAGCAGCAGGCCGCTGGTGTTGATGTCGAGACGGCCGATGGCGATCCAGCGCTCGCCCTTCAGGCGCGGCAGGCGTTCGAACACCGTGCGGCGGCCTTCCGGATCCTTGCGCGTGCACAGCTCGCCTTCCGGCTTGTTGTACATGATCACGCGGCGCGGCGTCTCCTCGGCCCCGCGCAGGGTCACCGGGCGGTCGTCGAAGCTGACGCGGTCGCGCATCTCGATGCGGTCGCCGAGAGTGGCGACCTTGCCGTTGACCTTGACGCGACCGGCCTCAATGGCCGCTTCCATCTCGCGGCGCGAGCCCAGTCCGGCGCGGGCCAGAACCTTCTGCAGTTTTTCCGTGTTGCTCGTCATTCTGACTTCTCGTCTACGGTGGATTCCGCCCCCGCTCCGCCGTCATCGTCGACGCTGGTGCGGGCACGTTCGGCCAGGCGCGCTTCGAGATCGGCGAAGCTCAGTCCCGGCCTGTCGGACGCCTTCCCGGCGTGTGTTTCGTCGGCCATCCCGGCCGTCGTTGGGTCAAGCGTAGCCTCTGCGGCGATACGCTCGTCCATGGGTTCGTCGTCGAACGCCTCGTCGTCGAACGAATCGTCTTCGATGTCGTCGAGCGTAACGTCCTCGGTTTCATCCTCGTCACCGCTCGCCGCCTCGCCGGCCTGCTCCAGCAGGGGGCTGGGCGGTGGCGGCGCCTCGTCCTCGAACAGCGGCTCGGCCATGCCCTTGAGTTCATGCATGGGCGGCAGCTCGTCCAGGGTCTTGAGACCGAAGTCGTCGAGGAACTGCCGCGTGGTGGCGTAAACCGCCGGCCGCCCGGGCACGTCACGCTGTCCGACCACGCGAATCCAGCCGCGTTCGGCCAGGGTGCGCATGATCGAACTACTCACCGCCACACCGCGCACCTCCTCGATATCGCCGCGGGTCACCGGCTGACGATAGGCGATCAGCGCCAGAGTCTCCAGCAGCGCCCGGGAATAGCGCTGCGGGCGCTCATCCCACAGCCGCGACACCCAGGGCGAAAGCCGTGGACGAATGCGCAACTGGTAGCCAGAAGCGGTTTCGATCAGCTCGAGCGCCCCCCGCTCGTGGCGCAGCCCCACCCGCTCGAGCGCCTCGCGCAGGCTGCGCCGCTGAGGCCGCTCATGGTCGTCGAACAGACCCTCGAGCCGCTCCAGCGACAGCGGCTCGGCCGCTGCCAGCAGTGCCGCCTCGAGAATTTCATCGAGGCTGTCGGGCAGCTCCATGGCGGTCATGAGCAGTCATCTCCCCGGGACATGCTCTCCTCCCTTTCGGCGCCTGACTCTTCAAAACCGGGCTCCTCAAAATCGGGCCCTTCGGCACAGGGACTCTCGACAAAAGGACTTTCGGCAAAGGGACTTTCGACGTCGGCCCCATCGTCGTCAAAGGCCGCTTCCTCGCTGTACTCCCGCGGCGCCCGGGCGCGCACGTGGATCGGCGACAGCGGCGCATTCTGCACGATCTCGATCATTGCTTCCTTGGCCAGCTCGAGTATGGCCATGAAGGTGACGATCACCCCCGCGCGCCCCTCCTCCAGCGTGAACAGTGCCTCGAAGGGGGTGTAGTGTTCGTGGTTCAGGCGATCCATGATGGCCAACATGCGCTCCCGGGTCGAGAGCACTTCGCGCCCCACCTGGTGAGCCTGGTTGAGCTCGGCACGACGCAGGATGCCGGCCAGCGCACCGAGCAGCTCGTCGAGCTCCACCTCGGGATGGATCACCCGGGCCTGCAATGGCGGCAGCGCCGCCCGCGCCGGGAACCAGTCGCGCCCCACCCGCGGCAGCTCGGCCAGCGCCTCGGCAGCACTCTTGAGCTGCTCGTATTCCTGCAGGCGGCGGATCAATTCGGCGCGGGGGTCCTCCTCCGCCTCGTCGCCCCCCTCTTTCGGGGGGCGCGGCAGCAAGGTGCGCGACTTGATTTCGGCCAGCATCGCCGCCATCAGCAGGTACTCCCCTGCCAGTTCGATCTCCATCGCCTTCATCAGCTCCACGTACTCGATGTACTGGCGCGTGATGGCTGCCACGTCGATGGCCAGGATATCCAGATTTTGGCGGCGAATGAGATAGAGCAACAGGTCGAGCGGCCCCTCGAACGCTTCGAGGAAGATGCGCAGCGCCTCCGGCGGGATGTAGAGATCCTCGGGAAGCTCGGTGATCGGCTCGTCGAACAGCCGCGCCATCACCGCCGACTGGGTCTCGGCGTCGCTCGCGGCCGGCTGCTCGGCAACAGCCGTGGGGGGCGTCTCGCTCACGCGGGGGCTGGCCTCTCGGCTGGGCTGGTCTGAAGGTCGATCACTCAGTCTAGCAAGAGTGCAGGATCAGGGTAAGCCCGGCTCGGCCTGGGCACAGGCCACCAGCGTTGCCCCACCGGACAGCCCCAGCGCCGCGACTTCCCCTCGGATGTGGGCACCGGCGAGGCACTCGAGACGCTCGGCCGCCAGGCTCCCCTCGACGCGAGCCCGCGACAGCAGCGTGAGCTTGTCCCCGGCCTTGACCACGCCCGCCACCTGCCCATCGACGCTGACCTCGCGACCTTCCAAGTGTGAGGATACCCTGCCGCTCATCGTCACCATGACATGATGGTCCTGGGCGATGACGGCGCCCTCTATGCTGCCCTTGATCACGACCGGCTCGCGAGCGATAAGATTGCCCAGCACA
The DNA here is from genome assembly GCF_021404355.1 of Halomonas sp. MCCC 1A11062. NCBI lineage: Bacteria > Pseudomonadati > Pseudomonadota > Gammaproteobacteria > Oceanospirillales > Halomonadaceae > Halomonas > Halomonas sp. MCCC 1A11062. The sequence goes on along the minus strand of NZ_JABFTW010000006.1, from coordinate 93,154 downwards.
CGAGTTGCCATGCCGATGCGGCTGCCCTCTTCAACATGCGGCACGACCGTTCTCCGCACCTCGGCCCTGACCGCCCCGTCCGTCGGTTCGCTCACCGGTACAGCCGCCTGCTGGTTTGCCTGAACAACCGGCAGGGGCGCTGCGAGCTCCGTCGACGAGCCGGCGTCCGCTGCACGGCGCCGGCCCTTGCGCCGTCTGCCATCCCAGACGATCAGCGTCATGGCGGCCACGCCGAGAAAGATGAACCATGTCTGAATGCCCATGCCCTTCTCCATACCTTGGAGCTTTCTTATAGATCCCCGCCCGCGGGGACGGTAGCGAAAAATACCCCTTGGATCCCGCCCAGCTCCACGCTTTGCCGACACCGAAAGCGAGGTAGGCTCGTTCGACCCATGTTCGATCAGCCCCCATGCCCGCCAAGGGCTCGGTACGACGACGAACGAGAATCGGTCGAGTATAGGGGAAATACCGAACCCAGGGGCAGCGTGATTCACGGCGCCGGGTATCGAGACTCTCACCTCCAGGAGGTTTGCGTGTTCCACAAGACAAAGACTCGTCAACCGGAAGCCGTCGCGGCGGACGTCGTCGCCTCCGCCAGCGGCCAATCTCTCTCAGCTCGGCAGGAGACCTCGACGACACGCTCCAGCGTGTCGGTCATCGGTAGCCACACCCGCGTGCACGGCGACATCGATGCCGATGAGGATCTGACCGTGGCGGGATACGTGCAGGGAACCATCACCTGCAAGCAGAACACCGTCACCCTGGGGAGCGGTAGTTGCGTCAACGGTGACGTTTACGCCCACACGCTGCACGTTTCAGGCGAAGTCGAGGGCAACCTCGTGGCGTCGCATCGCGCCACGGTTCACAAGGGCGCCAGTGTCAGAGGCATGATCGTCGCGCCATGCCTGATGCTCGAAGACGGCAGCACCTTCCAGGGCAGTATCGACATGGATCCCGAGCACGAGCTGCTCAAGAGAGCATTCGGCGAGCCCGCCGCCAGCCGACAGCCTCGCTCCACCCCATCGCTCAAGATCGATGAAGGCGGCGCAGCGGCAAGCGTCGCCGATGAGCCCTACAGCGCCCCGGAGCTGGCGGACGATGCCCGGCAGGCGGAAAGCTCGACCTGATCGCGCCTTCCGCGGCGTGAGTGCCGGCCTCACTCCACCTCCTCGGCCTTGCGATAGCGCCCGGTATAGTCGAACAGCTTTTCGCGCACCTGCCAGTGGCGCCCCACCTTGCGCCCCACCACGAAATCGGGATGGCGCAGGCGCCGACGCTCGGCGATGACCTCCTCGGCGCTCAGCGGCTGCCAGCGCGTGCCTGGCGCACGCAGGTGATGGCGCAGGAACACCGCAGCGAAGGCGGCGCGCTGAGCCCGGGTTTCCAGGGCGAACCACTCGCTCAGGCTCGTCCCGTCCTCGTCGTGGTAGGTGACCTTGAGCCGCGGCAACCCGCGGCCGTTGACGGTGGCCTCGAGCTGCATGCCGGCCACCCGCAGCACCCGGGCATCCCTGAGGCGCAGCGCCTCCTTGAGCTTGTCGTCGGCGTCGACCAGCAGGGTCTGGCAGCCGTGGCAGCGCCGCGCGGCAATGTCGTTCTCGGCACCACACTCGCCGCACACCTTGAAGCGGAAGCGAAACGAGCACTGATACTGTTTACAGGCGCCCGAAGCCGCGCCCTGCTTTCTATCGGCGCCCGAAGCCGCGCCATGCTTTCTATCAGCGCCATCCGCTGTCGTTGCTGTTTTTTCGCGTTCAACGAGCCCCTGACAGCGCCGCCCGAAGTGCTCGATGACGATCTCGCCCTCCTTGCGGCCCCAGAACAGGTTGGCGTGGCCGCAGGCGGGGCATTCGACCTGTACCGGCTCGGTGTCCGAGGCCGGGCGCGGGCTGCCCACTTCCGGCGCGTAGAGATCCCACGGGTTGCCGGCGTAATCGAGGATCAGACAGTCGCGCTTGCCAGGGGCTAGGCGCAGGCCGCGACCGACGATCTGCTGGTAGAGACTCACCGACTCGGTGGGCCGCAGAATGGCGATCAGATCGACATGTGGCGCGTCGAAGCCGGTGGTGAGCACCGCCACGTTGACCAGGTACTTGAGCTCACGGGCCTTGAAGGCGGCGATGATGCGCTCGCGCTCCCGCAATGGCGTTTCGCCGGTGATCAGCGCTGCCTCGGCGGCCGGCAGATAGCCAAGCACCTCCTCGGCATGGGCCACGCTGGCGGCGAACAGCATCACGCCCTGACGGCTGCGGGCACGCTCGACGATTTCGGCGACGATACCCGGCGTGGCGCGATTGCCCGCCGCCACCCGGTTGAGCTCCTCTTCCCGGAACAAACCGCCCGCCCCCGGCACCAGCGCGGAAAAGTCGTAGCGCTCGACGGCGGCATCCACGCGCCTGGGTTCGGCCAGATAGCCCTGCTTGACCATCAGCCGCAGCGGCTGCTCGAACACGCAGTCGCGAAAGAAGCAGTCGTCGTCACCCCGCACCATGCCGTGGTGGTGACGGTAATAGATGAAGCCTTGGCCCAGGCGATAGGGCGTGGCAGTGAGGCCCAGCACCTTGAGCCGCGGATTGGCCTGCCTGAGCGCTTCGATCACGCGACGATAGCTGGCGTCCTTGTCCGGCGCGACGCGGTGGCACTCATCGATCACCAGCAGAGTGAAATTACTGTCGTCGAACAACCCCAGGTTGCGCACTACCGACTGTACCGAACCGAACACCACCTGGCGGGTGCTCTCCTTGCGCCCCAGGCCGGCACTGAAGATGTCCGCCTCGTGGCCATAGGCCAGGTACTTGGCATGGTTCTGCTCCACCAGCTCGCGCACGTGGGCCAGCACCAGCACCCGCCCGCGGGCGAGCCGCGCCAGCTCGGCGATGACCAGCGACTTGCCGCTGCCGGTGGGTAGCACCACCACCGCCGGCTCGTCGCTGGTACGGAAATGGGTCACCACGCGGCGCACCGCCTCCTGCTGGTAGGGGCGCAGCGAAGGGGCGGCAGTGTCAGGTGGAGTGGCGGTTGTCACGTGCTCAGGTCAGGTGAAGCGCGGCTCGCGGCCGGCCATCCTGGCCGCCACCGCTTCCAGTTGCTCCTCGCCGCCGAGCAGGCCGCGCTGCAGGCTGGCCTCCAGCGCCAGGCGCTCGCGCTCTGACATGGCGGGGGCGCGGATGAAGAGCTCTCGCGCTGCAGCCACCGCTCTGGGCGAGCGCGCCGCCACCGCCGTGGCGATGTCTCGCGCGGTACGCCGCGGGTCATCGGCCAGACGCGTGGCGAGACCCAGCGCAACGGCTTCCTCAGCGCTCACCTTGCGCCCGGTCCAGGCCAGCTCTCGCAGCACGTCGCTACGAATCGTCTCGCCTGTCACGCTGATGCCCATATCGGGAATGATGCCCCAGACGATCTCCAGCAGTGCCAGCCGGGCCTCGGGATGCACCACGCGAACATCGGCGGCCAGGGCGATCTGCAGCCCGCCGCCGTAGACGTGTCCTTGCAGTGCAGCGATCACCGGCACGCCGGCATCGCGCCAACCCAGCGCCAGACGCTGTACCGGATTGATGCCGTGCTCATCGGGTGCCAGCAGCGAGGGCAGCCGTTCGGGACGAGACATGATGGTGGCCATGTCGAGCCCGGCGCAGAAGCTCTCCCCCTCGCCCTGCAGCACGACGGCGCGCAGCCCCTCGAGTTCGGCCAGGTACTGCTGCGCCGCCAGCAGGGCGTCGATCATCGCCCAATCGAGGCCGTTGTGCTCACGGGGTCGCACCAACGTCACCTCGGCGACATGATCCTGAAATTCCAGCGTCACCCGCTCATGAAAGACTTCTCTGGTCATGCCTCGCAGCCTCTTGTCGTTGGTCCCGGCAGTCTGGCGCGACGGCTACAGTTGTCAAACCTTCGTTTCATTTTTCTTCGATGGATTCTTCCGTAGTTCGACTATAGTGAAAACTCAGTGCCGTGTCGGACGAGACCACCCAAGGGCGATGGGGATACGGGTGGTTCGCGTCACACCGGTGGATGGAATCACTGGTTCTTCAGACCTAAACGTCGCGAAACTTGATGAAGGTCATGCAAACTGGGGGCACTATCCGAGCATCATTCCAGCGCTGCGGAATCAGCAGGGATGCAGCCGATGCTCAGCCTCCGACAAGAGGACACTGCCATGCCAGAAAGACCAATAACGATCGCCAGGCGGACCCTGGTGCTGGATGAGCTGTTGGCACTCGCCGATGCCCATGAACGCGCCGAGGTGACCCGGTACCGAAGGCTTGCCTTCAGCTTTCTACCCTTCGACACCTCCGTGAGCCGCCTGATGGCCTCACTCGGCATCCAGTGCGAAATGCGTGTCGAGGAGCTGCGCCGTCTTTCGCATCAACTGGGCCTGCCGGACGACCCTGCCAAACAGGCAGCACAGGTCATGTCACCGCCCTTGTTCATCGATACACCGCTTCAGGCACACGAGACCCTGACCCAGGCGATCATCGATGCCGAGCACTCTCTGCATTTCCACAAGCATCTGCGCGAAGCCAGCACCGTGACGGCGCTGTACCCGGCGCAGACAGCGATCATCAAGCAGAAGCAGGCAGAGCATGTGGTACTGGAGGGCTTCGTCGCCTCACGCAGCGAACCGAGGCAGATGGAACAGCGCGCCTGAGGGCGTCAATCCCGCCCCTCGGAGTTGTGAGGCCAAGGCAGGGATCAGCCAGAACAGCATGAAGCAAAGAGGCGGCCCGAGGCCGCCTCTTTCATTTGCCCGCCTCGATTCCCATTCGAGACCGGGGCAAGATCAGCCCAGCCATATCCTGGCATTGCGGAACAGCCGCATCCAGGCCCCGTCGCGGGTCCATTCCGCAGGCCGCCAGGAGTTGGTGACCGCCCGTACCACACGCTCGGGGTGCGGCATCATGATGGTCACCCGTCCATCCGGCGTGGTGAGTCCGGTGATGCCGGAAGGCGAGCCGTTGGGGTTGGACGGATAGTGGGTGGTAACCTGGCCATAGTTGTCGACATAGCGCAGGGCAACCTGGGCACTGCCCTGCATGCTGCGCAGGTGGGCGCTGTCGCGGAACTCGGCGCGCCCTTCGCCGTGAGCCACGGCGATCGGCAGCCGCGAGCCTTCCATACCGGCAAGCAGGATCGAGGGACTCTGCTCCACCTGAACCATCGCCACCCGAGCCTCGAACTGCTCGGATTCGTTACGCACGAAGCGCGGCCAGCTGTCGGCGCCGGGAATCAGCTCCTTCAGTTGGGAGAACATCTGGCAGCCATTGCACACGCCGAGGCCGAAGCTGTCGTCGCGCTCGAAGAATGCCGCGAACTGCTCCCGCGCCCGCGGGTTGAACAACACCGACTTGGCCCAGCCGCCACCAGCTCCCAGCACGTCGCCATAGGAGAAGCCACCGCAGGCGACGAGCCCCTTGAACGAGGCGAGATCGACACGTCCAGCGAGGATGTCGCTCATGTGCACGTCCACCGACTCGAAGCCGGCGTGGTGGAAGGCCCAGGCCATCTCCAGGTGGCCATTGACCCCCTGCTCGCGCAGAATGGCCACCGCCGGGCGTGCAGTGTTGACGAAGGGTGCCGCGACATCCTCGTTCACGTCGAAGGCGGGGCTCGCCGAGAGGCCCGGGTCGCGACCGTCGAGCAGGCCGTCGAACTCGCTCTTGGCGCAGTCGGGGTTGTCGCGCAGCGCCTGCATGCGATAGCTGGTCTCGGCCCAGGTACGCTGGGCCAGCAGCCGGGTGGTCTCGAGCAGCGGCTCCTCGAACAGGGTCACGCGTACCTGGTCATCGTAGCGCGGCCGGGCGATGACGCCACAGGTCTCGATACCCGCAGCGGCGAACTGGGCCAACACCTCTTCGGTGTACTGACGATTGACCTGGATCACCGCACCGAGCTCCTCGGCGAACAGCGCATCCACCGCCTGGGTCGGCTCGTCGATCAGCCAATCGAGCTTGATCTCGAGACCGGCATGGGCGGCGAAAGCCATCTCCAGCAGCGTGACCAGCAGGCCGCCGTCGCTGCGGTCGTGGTAGGCCAGCAGCTTGCCGTCGGCGTTGAGCCCCTGGATCACGGCGAAGAACGCCTTGAGATCCTCGGGATCGTCGAGGTCGGGGCACTCGTTGCCGAGCTGACCGTAGACCTGCGCCAGCGCCGAGCCGCCCAGACGGTTCTTGCCGCCGCCCAGATCGATCAGGATCAGATCGGATTCGTCCTGCTCCAGGTTGATCTGCGGCGTCAGGGTCTTCAGCGCATCGGTGACCGGGGCGAAGCCGGTGACCACCAGCGACAGCGGTGCGGTGATGCTCTTCTCTTCGCTCTCGCCCTTGTCGCTCTCGGCCTGCCAGGCGGTGCGCATGGACATGGAATCCTTGCCCACCGGAATGGCAATGCCGAGCTGCGGGCACAGCTCCATGCCTACGGCGTGAACGGCATCGAACAGCGCCTGGTTCTCACCGACGTGATCCGCGGCACTCATCCAGTTGGCGGAAAGCTTGATGTCGGACAGCTTGGCGATCGGCGCGGCTGCCAGGTTGGTGATGGTCTCGGCTACCGCCAGGCGGGCGCTGGCGCCCGGATCGATCAGCGCTACCGGCGGGCGCTCGCCCATGGCCATCGCCTCGCCGGCATGGGTGTCGTAGCTCGCCGTGGTCACGGCGACGTCGGCCACCGGCACCTGCCACGGACCGACCATCTGGTCGCGGGCCACCATGCCGGTGATGGAGCGGTCGCCGATGGTGATCAGAAAGCTCTTGGAGGCCACCGTGGGCAGGCGCAGCACGCGCTCCATGGCCTCGCGCAGGTCGAGGTTGTCGAGCATCACGCCGGGCAGCTCCAGCGACTGGCGCTGGAACTCGCGCTGCATCTTCGGCGGCTTGCCGAACAGCACGCTCATCGGCAGGTCGACCGGCTTGCTGGCCATGGACTGGGCCTCGAAGTGGCCGTCGCGCACCTCCAGGTGATGCGCCTCGGTGGCCTCGCCGACCACCGCGTAGGGGCAGCGTTCGCGGGCACACAGCGCATCGAAGGTGTCGAGATCCTCGGGCGCCACCGCCAGCACGTAGCGCTCCTGGGCTTCGTTGCACCAGATCTCCAGCGGGCTCATGCCCGGCTCGGCGTTGGGCACCGCACGCAGGTCGAACAGGCCGCCGCGCCCGCCGTCCTTGACCAGCTCCGGCAAGGCATTGGAGAGCCCGCCGGCGCCGACGTCGTGAATGAAGCGGATGGGGTTGGCTTCGCCCAACGCCCAGCAGCGGTCGATCACTTCCTGAGCGCGGCGCTCGATCTCGGCGTTGTCGCGCTGTACCGAGGCAAAGTCGAGATCGGCGCTGGAGGTGCCGGAGGCCATCGACGAGGCGGCGCCGCCGCCCAGGCCGATCAGCATGGCCGGGCCGCCCAGCACGATCAGCTTGCCGCCGACCGGAATCTCGCCCTTCTGGACGTGGCCATCGCGAATGTTGCCGTAACCGCCGGCGAGCATGATCGGCTTGTGATAGCCGCGCCGCTCGATGCCGCCGGCACCCAGGGTGTCCTGCTCGTAGGTGCGGAAGTAGCCGGTCAGATTGGGGCGGCCGAACTCGTTGTTGAACGAGGCCCCACCGATGGGCCCTTCGAGCATGATGGCCAGCGCCGACTGCATGCGCTCGGGCTTGCCGTAGTCGAAGGCTTCCCAGGGCTGGACGAACTCGGGAATGCGCAGGTTGGACACGGTGAAGCCGGTCAGGCCCGCCTTGGGCTTGGAGCCGATGCCCGTGGCCCCCTCGTCGCGAATCTCGCCGCCGGCGCCGGTGGCCGCCCCCGGATAGGGCGCGATGGCGGTGGGATGGTTATGGGTTTCCACCTTCATCAGGATATGGATCGGCTCGCGATGCGCGGCGTAAACGGCACGCTCGGCGGCCTTGCCGGTCAGCGGGGCGGCGAAGAAGCGCCCCGCCTCGCTGCCCTCGATCACCGCGGCGTTGTCGCTGTAGGCGGAGAGAATGCCGCCCGGCGAGGTCTGATAGGTGTTCTTGATCATCTTGAACAGCGAATGGCTCTGCGCCTCGCCGTCGATCACCCAGTCGGCGTTGAAGATCTTGTGCCGGCAGTGCTCGGAGTTGGCCTGGGCGAACATCATCAGTTCGACGTCGGTGGGGTTGCGCGCAAGCTCGCGGAACGCCTCGACCAGGTAGTCGATCTCGTCCTCGGCCAGGGCCAGACCCAGCGCGACGTTGGCCTGCTCCAGCGCCGCCCGGCCGCCCTCGAGAATGTCCACCCGCCCCAGCGGGGCCGGCTCGTGATGGGCGAACAGCTGGGCGGCATCGGAGGCATCGACCAGCACGCTCTCAGTCATGCGGTCGTGCAGAGTCTCGCGGATCGCCATGAAGGCCGCTTCCGACATCGGCGCCTTGAGCGCTACGCGATAGGCGACACCCCGCTCGAGGCGGCGCACCCGCGCCAGGCCGCAGTTGCGGGCGATATCGGTGGCCTTGGACGACCACGGCGACTGGGTGCCGATACGCGGCACCACCAGGAACAGCTGGCCGTCGGCATCTCCCTGGGCACCGTCTTTGACGCCGTCGTCTTTGATGCCATAGTCGAGCAACTGGCCGAGCAGGCTCCGTTCATCGTCGGATAGCTCACCGTCGATATCCACGAAGTGCACGTAGGAAGCGTGCAGGGACTCGACCTCGGGAACCCGTGCGCGCAGGGCAGCCAGCAGCTTGTCGTGACGGAAAGCGGAAAGGGCAGGCGCGCCTCGAAGTTCGAGCATGTCTTGAAGCCTCTGAAGCAAGCGGAGGAAGGGCCGCGCGGCGGCGAAGAAAGGCGCTATGATACTGGAAAGCAGCGGGCAGACGAAATGCAGCGGATGACAGCCGTGTCTCGGGCCGTTATCGTGAAGCTCTCATCGCCGATCGTCAGCTGAATGCCCGAGTTCGCGAATCGTATATTGCTGAGCCGTCTGCGCCTGGCCGCCATACTGCTGCTGGGGGTCGTCCTGTGCCTGACCCCCTACCGCCATTTCAAGCCTGTCAGCGGACTGCTGGAAGAGGTGCGCGAGCGCGACTTCATAAGCATCCATACGCGCAATACGCCAACCACCTATTACGAGGGGCGTCACGGCCCGACCGGATTCGAGTACGAGCTGATGCGCCGTTTCGCCGAGTATCTCGGCGTCAGCCTGACACTGGATGCCCGGCACCACATTCAAAGCGCGCTGGACGCGGTGCGTCAGGAGGGCGATCTGGCGGCGGCGGCCCTGCCACTGGATCTGACTCAACCCGACCTTATCTATAGTCGCCCGATCCTCGACCTGCAACCGCTGCTGGTCTATCGTCGCGGCCTGCCGCCGGTGAAAGACCCGGAAGCTCTCGCCGGCCTGACCATCGGCACCATCCGCGGCTCGGGCACCGATCGCGTGCTGCGCGAGCTGCAGGCGGAACATCCGGAGCTCGGGTGGCGCGAATCCTCGGAGGTGGAAGTCGCCGAGCTGTTGAGTCAGGTGGAAGGTGGCTACCTGGATGCCGCCGTGGTCTTCGAGCATCAGTTCCGCATCAACCGGATCTTCTTCCCCGGCGTGGAGCGAGGTTTTCCGTTGGGCAAGCCACTCTCCATGGCCTGGGCCTTTCCTGCCAGCGGCGGCCTGGGGCTGCAACAGGCGGCCAACCGTTTCCTGTACGGCTTGAAACAGGCAGGCGTGCTCGACGAACTGGTGGCCCGGCACTTCGGCCATGACGATTACCTTGAGTACGTCGGCGCGCGGGTCTTCATCGCGCACCTCAACGAGCGCCTGCCCACCTATGCCGAGCTGTTTCGCGAAGCAGCGCGTAACACGGGCTTCGATTGGAAGCTGCTGGCTGCGCTGGGCTATCAGGAGTCGCACTGGGACCCCGAGGCCACCTCGCCTACCGGCGTGCGGGGGCTGATGATGCTGACCCTGCCCACCGCCGGTGAGATGGGCGTGAGTGACCGCCTCGATCCGGTGCAGAGCGTCGACGGTGGGGCACGCTACCTGCGTCAGTTAAAGGATCGGCTGCCCGAGTCGATACAAGGAGACGACCGCCTCTACATGGCCATGGCAGCCTACAACGTCGGGCTTGGGCATCTGTACGATGCCCGCCGTATCGCCGAGGAACTGGGTGGAGACCCCAACAGCTGGGAAGACGTACGCGAGGCGCTACCGCTGCTGCAGAAGCGCGAATGGCACAGCAAGACCCGTCATGGTTATGCGCGGGGCGGCGAGCCGGTGATCTACGTGCGCAACATTCGCCGCTACTACGAGATCCTGTCGTACGTCGACCGCAGCCAGCAGCAGTATCTGCAGTTGAACGAAGCGCCAAATGGCGTGGATGAGGAATTCCCGTTGTTCGATATCATCTCCCCCCTCCACCAGTAGAGGGTACCCATGTCCCGCCATGCCACCCTGTTGACCAGCCTGGCATTCGTTCCCCTTACCCTGGGGCTCGTCGGCGTGGGCGGCGACCAGGCCCCCTTGCACGAGATCGTCACGCTGGGCCTTGCCGGACTGCTCATCCTGGCTCAGTTGATGATGCTGCTGGGTGGGCGGTCGCTGGCCAAGGGGGTGGTAGGTGCCGTGATGCTGCCGCTGACCCTGGCCCTGGCCAGCTATGCCCTGCCGGAATACTGGGTGACATTGGAAAGCTGGGACGCCATGAGCCACGGTCTGGCCCAGGGGTTGACGCTGGAGGTATGGCGTCCGGCCTTACTGACGACCCTGAGCCTGATTCTCGTAGCCGTACTCATCGCCACCCACTCTCAGTCCACGCTGGGCGGCCCGCTGTTGCTGGTCATGGCCGTGCTGCTGAGTGCACAAGGACTGCTCGACGCTGCCGCTCCGGAGGCGCCACTGCTGCGAATGGCAGCCGGCCTCTGGACCACGCTGTCCCTGGGGCTACTGCTGGCCGGTCTGAGCGTGGCTGCGCTGCCGGGCTGGCGACTTCACGCCGCTCCACTCAGGCGGGCTCTGGTGCCCTCTCTGGCTCTCGTGCTGGCCGTGCTGCTGCTGTGGTATCACCAGAAAAACGTGACCGAGCGGGAGCTGCACGGCACCGTCGCGGCGGAAGCCAGGCAGCTCGGCCAGCGCCTCACGCGTGAAATTCAGGATCATTTGACGGCGGTGGAGCGCTTCGCCAACGTCTGGACGCTGTTCGATGCGCCTCCCAGCCAGGAAGAATGGTCGCGCCAGGCAACGCTGTATCATCGCGATTTTCGCTATCTGCTCAATATCGCCTTCATCGATCCCGACAGTCGCCTTACTCGCGTCTACCCACCCAGCGACATCAACCTTCAAGTGCTAGGTGCGCGCCTCTTCGATGTACAGCCCGCCGGGCGCGAGGCCGTGAACCGGGCGCTGTTCGAACAGCGCATCGGCCGAACCGACGTAATCATGCTGCTGCAGGGCGTACCCGGCATCATTCATTACCTGCCGATTCCCACTGATGGGCAGCGTACTCTCGGCGCCGTCGCCATGGTCATCGGGCTACCGATGCTGGCCGAGGCGTTGTTTCGTGAGGTAGATGGCCGTCACTTTGGCTTGGTTCTCAGCCAGGGAGAGCAAATCCTGGCCAACCGAATGCCTGACACACGGCTCGCGCCCTGGCACCACCAGACACAGCTCGACGTGGCAGGCACACCGCTGCTGCTCAGCGTCCAACCCAGTCATGCCCAGCTGCTGCAGCGCCTGCCGCGCCACCCGGTGGTCACGCTGATCACCGGGCTTACCCTGGCCTATCTGCTCTACCTGGTGCTGCACGGCTACACCCGCCTGGCACGCCAGCATCGGCGGGTACGCGACACCAACCGGGTGCTGCGGCGCGAAATTCGCATGCGTAGCCAACTTCAGGAGGAGGTCGAGTGGCTTGCCCGGCATGACGAACTGACACGACTACCCAACCGGCGCCTGTTCATGGAGGCGCTCGAGGCCAATGGAGCACAGCGTCCGCTGAGCGTATTGATCTGCGATGTGGATCATTTCAAGCACATCAACGATCACCAGGGCCACCTGGTGGGAGATCGCTACCTGATTGAACTGGGCCAGATAGGGCGCGAGCTGATCGAACCGCAAGGCGGACTGTTCGCCCGTTACGGTGGCGAGGAGTTCGTCGCCTGCCTGCCACAGGTCGATGCCATCCAGGCGCTGGACATCGCCGATACGCTGCGCCGACATCTCGTGGATGCCAAGTTGCTGCACCATGACGGCCAACCTCTGACCGCCAGCATAGGCGTGGTCACGCTGATCGACGGCCCGTTGGACGTTGCCGTCATCATGCAGGCCGCCGACGACGCCCTCTATCGCGCCAAGGCCGAGGGCCGCAACCGGGTCAAGGCGGCTCCGCCACTAGTGATCGCCGAGCGGGCCTGATGCCGCTTCGTCACGCTCTCGCCGGGCCTCGAAGAAGGCCTTGAGCAGCTTGGCGGCGCGCGCGGCCAGCACGCCACCCTCAACCGTGACCCGATGATTGTGCCAGGGCTGGGCGAACAGGTTGGCCTTCGATTCGACCATGCCGGTGCGCGGCTCCGCCGCCCCGTAGACCAGCCGGGCGATGCGCGCATGGATGATCGCCCCGGTACACATCAGGCAGGGCTCCAAGGTGACGTAGAGCGTGCACCCATCCAGACGATAGTTGCCCAGCCGCCGGGCGGCATCGCGCAGGGCACGAATCTCGGCATGAGCGCTGGGATCGTGACCCGAGATGGGCGCATTGAAGCCCACTCCCACGATCTCTCCGGCCGGGCTCACCACCACCGCCCCCACCGGCACCTCGCCGGCCGCCAGCCCTTCACGGGCCTGGTCCAGCGCCCGATGCATGTAGAATTCGTCACTGCGCATCGGCGTGGACTCCGTTATGCTGATGCCTGAAACAATCGTATGATACGCCCTGAGGAAGCCACATGTCCGACGCCCTGAACCAGCTCGTCGCCCTACTCGGCCTGGAAGAGATCGAGGAGAACCTGTTCCGCGGCCGCAGCCAGGACCTGGGTCTGCCACAGCTGTTCGGCGGCCAGGTACTCGGCCAGGCGCTTTCGGCGGCCACCCGCACGGTAGATGCCTCGCGCCAGGCGCATTCGTTGCATGGCTACTTCCTGCGTCCAGGCGACCCTCACCGCCCGGTAGTCTATCAGGTCGACAGCGTACGCGATGGCGCCAGCTTCACCACCCGGCGTGTCACCGCCATTCAGAAGGGGCGCCCGATCTTCTTCTGCAGCGCCTCCTTTCATGGCCGCGAAGAGAGCATGGCGCACCAGATGGCGATGCCCCAACTGGCAACGCCCGAGGCCCTGGCCCAGGACCCCAGCGCCCGCCTGGAGCGCTTTCCCGGTCACCCCATCGAGTTCCTGCACCTGGGCGACGAAGCCGAGCCGGGGCAGCCTTCACGCAAACGGCTGTGGTTCCGTCTCACCGGCGAGCTGCCCGACGATCCTGCCCTGCACCGCTACCTGCTGGCCTACAGCTCCGACTTCAACCTGCTGACTACGGCGCTGGTGCCCCACGGTATCACCTTCCGCGACCCCAAACTGCAGATCGCCAGCCTCGACCACGCGCTGTGGTTCCACCACGATGTGCAGATCAACGACTGGCTGCTCTACGACATGGACAGCCCCTGGGCCGGCGCTGCCCGAGGGTTCGCCCGCGGCAGTATCTACGACCGCAGCGGCCGGCTGGTCGCCTCCACCGCCCAGGAGGGGCTGACCCGGCTACACAACTAAAGTTAAGAACATTACGACTAAGGTTAAGAACATTTTAGCGTCAAGTTTCATGGTTTTCGGCCGATGTAAGTAAGTGCTTGCCTCCCGTACAAGCCTTACTTAGTCCCGAGATCATAAACATGAAAGAATCGGCCATAAAAGCCTCCTCTGCGCTGGGCCTGCAGGCCCGTATCCTGCTGTTGGTACTTGTTCCGCTGCTCTTGACGACCGTCGGCCTGGTGGCCCTGGATGCCTATAGCCGCATCCAGAGCAGCCAGGATGCGCTAGACCGCCAGCGACAGCTGCTGATCGAGACTCGCCAAGCCGGCGTTCGCGACGTCGTCGAGAGCGCCCGCACGGCCATACGACCCATCCTGCAGGATGCCAGCCTGAGCGATGGCGAGAAGCGCGAGCGTGCCGCGGCAATCGTGCGCGCCATCCAGTTCGAAGGTAACAACTACGTCTTCGCTTACCAGTACGACGGGCTCAATGTCGCCACCGCCCCCATGCCCCACCGCGAAGGCACCAACATGCTCGGCGTTCAGGCACCGGACGGCGCCTACATCATTCGCGATCTGATCGACGTCGCGCGGCAGGGTGGCGGCTTCTATGCCTACCCTTGGGAGTATCCCGGCACCAACGACATCGAGCCGAAGTACTCTTATGCCACTAACGTGCCCGAGTTCGACTGGATGCTGGGTGCCGGCGTCTATATCACCGACATCGACGCTTCCATGGCCGAAGCCGGAGTGCTGGCAGCGGCAGAGCTGCGTCGCTCTATCGTGATTTCCACCCTCACCGGACTTGCGATCTTCATCATCGTAGCAGCGGTCTCGGTGTGGCTCGTACGTCGCACCGTGCAGCCCATCCGCCGCACCGCCGAGGCCATGCGCGACATCGCCAAGGGCCAGGGCGATTTGACGCGTCGTCTGAAAATCGAGAGCCGCGACGAGATCGGCGAGCTGGCCGCCCAGTTCAACGCCTTCGTCTCACGCATGCAGGAGACCCTGCGCGACGTGCGGCGCAGCACCACCAGCGTGCACCAGGCCGCAGAGGAAATCGCCCAGGGCAGCGACGAGCTGGCCACTCGTACCGAGCAGGCCGCCGCCAACCTGCAGGAGACCTCCGCCTCGATGGAGGAGATTACTGCCACGGTGAACCACAGCGCCGAGTCGGCCGAGCAGGCCAATCAGTTGGTCATTGCCACCTCCCAGGTCGCCCGCGAAGGGGAAGCCGCAATGCAGCAGGTCGAGCGCACCATGAGCGACATCGACACCTCCTCGCAGCGTATCGCCGAGATCATCGGCCTGATCGACGGAATCGCCTTCCAGACCAACATTCTGGCGCTGAATGCCTCGGTCGAGGCGGCACGGGCCGGTGAGCACGGTCGCGGTTTTGCCGTGGTGGCCCAGGAAGTCCGCTCACTGGCCAGCCGTTCGGGCGAAGCCGCCCGGGAAATCCGCGCTCTGATCGACACTTCCGTGAGCCATGCCCGCGACGGCAGCGCCATCGTTCAGCGTGCCGGCGAGACCATGCGCGAGATCGTTACCAGCGTCGCAAGGGTCAATGACGTCATTGCCGAGATCAGCGCCGGGGCCCGGGAGCAGAACGCCGGCATCGGCCAGATCAACGTTGCCGTGGCAGAAATGGATACCATGACCCAGCAGAATGCCGCCATGGTGCAGCACACCAGCACCACCGCCGGCGAGATGCGACGCCACACTCAGCACCTGAGCGAGCTGATTGGCACCTTCGTACTCGGCGAAGATGGTCATGCTCAAGCTGCGATGCGACGGCCTGCCACAGCGGCCAAGCCGCGTGCCGCACTGCCTCGCCCTGCCACAGATCCCAAGCCGCACCAGGCACGCCAGGCCGATGAGGAGTGGGAAACCTTCTGAGTCGGTCCAACAGCAGCCAGGGCGGGCTAATGCCCGCCCTGGCCAGTCACTTGCACTGCCCGTTGCTCCGCAAAGACCGCTCCCGGCTGTTCCTGGCAGACTCTGGCGGCGACAGGACATTGAACGGCGCAAGCGAGCTCCCATCTTGAGGAGCACGCATTACCAGCGTGTCAGAAACTATCCCACTCCGGTTCCATCTGTCGCTTCGCCTGACTCGGCCGGGGGTCATGACTCTCAGCGGGTGGCGCGACCAGGGTAGCCTTACTCTTGGCAACGATACGACCTGAGATGCCAGCCTGGCGCATGTCCTGTCGATGAATCTTGAAGGACGCCACCGCTTCGCTCAGCTCCCTCGCCTGCTGCTCCAATGACGCCGAGGCATTGGCCGTCTGCTCAACCAGAGCCGCATTGTCCTGGGTCACCTGGTCCATCTGATTCACCGCTACACTCACCTGCTCGACGGCAGCATTCTGCTCCTGAGAGCCGCGTGCCACTTCATCCATCAATTCGGTCACGCGCTTTACGCCTGTCACGATCTCATCCATCGCCGTACCCGCCTCATCGACCAGCAGGCTTCCTTCCTTGACGATCCCAGCATTCTGATCCACCCGTGACTGAATTTCCTGCGCCGCATCGGCACAGCGCTGAGCCAGATTGCGTACTTCCTGCGCAACGACGGCAAAACCACGGCCCTGCTCGCCGGCACGAGCCGCCTCCACCGAGGCGTTGAGGGCGAGGATATTGGTTTGGAAAGCAATGCCATCTATGACTTCGATGATGCCACTGATCTTCTCCGAACTCTCGTTGAGCTCGCGCATCTTTCCCGCCACCAAGTCGGCCTTTTCACCCCCGGTTTCGGCACTTTGGCTCACCTCGCGGGTCAGCTGGTTAGCCTGGGCCGCATGCTCGGTATTCTGCTTAACCGTAGCGGCAACCTGCTCCATGCTGGTTGCGGTTTCCTGCAGACTGGAAGCCTGCTCTTCGGTTCGCTGGGAAAGATCGGTATTTCCCGAGGCTATCTGCCCTGAGCCCGTGGCTATGTTTCCTGCCGACTGCTGGATCGAGACGATCAGCTCGCGCTGCTGTTCCTGCATGTCAGCCAGTGCTCTCAAGGCAAGCCCTACCTCGTCCTTCGCGCCGGTCACGATAGGCTGGCTGAGATCGCCTTTGGCCATGAGCGAAAAATGCTCCATCATGCGCTTGAGCGGCTGCCCGATGGCGCGAATCAACCACCAACTCATGCCAACCGAAACCAGCAAAGCGAGAAGAAAGGCGCCAATGATGAGGTTTCGCTCGAACACGTAATAATCCAGGGCGCTGGAAAATTCATCCTGAGCAACTGCCGCTTGCAAGTCGATCAATTCATGAGCCACATCGTTGGCAGCCTGGAAGAGAGGGAGCGTAAGCTGCTGGTATACGCGATTACCGGCCGAAAAATCACCATCCGCATAATACTCCAGTGCTGGCTCGAGCCCTGTGGCAACAAATTCTCCCTGACGGGTTTCGAACATTTCAGCGAGCTGACGTTCTTCATTTGTCAGTCGATGCGCGGTGAACGCTTGCCAAGTGACGTCTATCTCTTCGGCATTGTTTTCTATGTCGGCTTGTATGTCGCCAAATGAACGGGCCTCTTCACCGCCTCGCTCCAAGCGGGGATCATTCAGCACCATTTGGCTCATGGCAATGAGATTCTCACGCATGAGCTCGTCTATTCGAGTTAGCTGTATAGTGGGAATGAGCCTATCTTCGTATACGGTCTGGATGGCCCGATTGCTGGTATTCATGCCACTTAGTCCAAACCCACTTACCAGCAGCAGGAAGGCAAGAAACATGATGCTGAACATGATGAGTCTTGCTTTTATGGTAATCGTCATTGCCGTCTCCGTGTCTATGTCGTACACACAGCCGACAATTTCCTCAATGAGCCATTCCTTCAGGGCAGCGCTCTAGCAACAAGCGTCACAACTGATTTGGCGATGCCATCACAAAGGGCAAAAGCTCTAACTCATGCTTCACCTGAGCGGAATATCCAATGAAGAAAACTGCGGCCTCAATACACTTAACGGCCTCAGTATAAGTAACTTTAGGAGAATTTAATTAATTATAATTAGAGCATTATAATTCACCTGAAAGGTTTCTTTAAAGGTCTCATGTACGAATACCAGGCACGTCCTGCCTGGGCCTCGGCATGGGCTCACGCGGCGGCACGTCGGTGGTGACCTCGATCTCGTACTCCTCGCCTTGCTGCCAGTAGCGTAGCCGGGCGTCTTCGTCCACGGCCGTGTCGCGCACCAGTTCGAGATAGCGCAGCGGCGTTTCGGGCACCTCACCGTTCACTTCTAGCAGCAGCGCGCCCAGCTCCAGGCCGGCGTCGGCCGCTGGGCCACGCACGTCACTGACCAGCACGCCAGGTTGGTCGGGCAACCCCAGCGCTTCGCGCAGATCGGCAGTGACCGGCGCCACGGTGATACCGAGCGCCACCACCACCTGATCGTCCAGACCTTCGTACTCGATGTCCCGTGCCGCCTCGAGCACCTGAGGTGCCACATGAATACTCGCCCCGGCATGGATGGCCAGAGCGATGGCGTCGCTGGGGCGACTGTCGATACGCACCCGCTCGTCGCGCCCCGGCAGGCTCAGCTCGAGCATGCCGAGAAAGGTGTGGTCGACGATGGCATCGACATACACACGCTCCAGGGTGGCTTCCATCTCACCCAGCACATCGCTCAGCAGGTCGTGAGTCATGGGCCGCGGCGAACGCTCTCCGGCGAGGCCGCGCAGGATGGCACCAGCCTCGTTGACGCCAATGAAGATGGGGATCACCTCGCGAGCCCCCGGCTCCCGAAGCAGCACCACGGGCGGGCCGCCGAAGCCGGCCACCCCCACCGTGGCGATCTCTACTTCGACCATCTCGCCAATCTCGGCAGCAAGCTCCCGTGCGCTGGCGGCACCCATCGAGGCCGCCAGCAGCGCGACACCGCACAGCAACGACAGCAGGTAACTCCCGAGTTTTGGCAACGACATAGATTTCTCCGGCAAGGCTGCAGGTCATGGGTTCAGCATGGCACCCATGGCGCCGGCCCGCCATGCCGTTACTCCTCCTGCTCCGGCTGGCATCTAGAAAACCAAAGAGAACAGCACACCCAACAGCGCACAGCCGCCCAGTACCTTGAGCATGCCGATCTTGAAGTGGAAGATGGCGGCCATGGCGCCGGCGGCCAGCAGCAGGGCCAGAGGATCCAGCGTGCCGAACTGCGGAATCAGCAGGCGCACCCCGAGCAGATGCCGCTCGACGACTTCGGCAAAGATCACGTGAAGACCGAACCAGATCGCCAGGTTGAGGATCACCCCCACCACCGCGGCGGTGATGGCCGAGAGCGCAGCACTGAGAGCGCGGTTGTCACGCAGCCGCTCCACGTAGGGGGCACCGAGGAAGATCCACAGGAAACAGGGCACGAAGGTCACCCAGGTAGTGAGTACCGCCGCCAGGGTCGCCGCAAGCATGGGGTCGAGCCCGACGGCCTCGCGATAGGCGCCCATGAAGCCGACGAACTGCACCACCTGGATCAGCGGGCCCGGCGTGGTCTCGGCCATGCCCAGGCCGTCGAGCATCTCCCCCGGGGCCAGCCAGCCGTAGTTCTGCACCGCCTCCTGGGTCACATAGCCCAGCACGGCATAGGCGCCACCGAAGGTGACCACCGCCATCTTGCTGAAGAAGGTGGCGATCTGACTGAACACGTTGTCGCCCCCCAGCATGACCAGCAGCAGCGCCACCGGCGTCAGCCACAGCAGCAGGAAGATTGCCGAGACGCGCAGCGACCAGCTGCGATTTGGGCGCGCATGGGCCGGCAGCCCCTCCCCGAGCAGAGAATCACGGTCGCTCAGCCCATGAGCATCACCTTCCCCGTGACCGCCTCCCGCCTGGAAGGCGGTCATGCCGCGCTTGCCGCCCCAGAAGCCGATCAAGGCGGCTCCCAGGATGATCAGCGGGAAGGCGAGTTCGAGAAAGAAAATCCCCACGAAGGCTGCCGCCGCCAGGCCGATCATTACCCGATTACGCAGTGCCCGCTTGCCGATACGCACTACGGCGTGGAGCACCACCGCCAGCACGGCGGCCTTGAGGCCGAAGAAGAGGCCTTCCACCAGGCCCACGTTGCCCAGCGCGGCATAGAGGTAGCTCAGCGCCAGAATGGCGATGAAGCCGGGCAGCACGAACAGGCTGCCCGCCACCAGGCCGCCCTTGGTGCGGTGCATCAGCCAACCGATGTAGATGGCCAGCTGCTGGGCCTCCGGCCCCGGCAGCATCATGCAGTAGTTGAGCGCATGCAAAAAACGCTTCTCACCTATCCACTTCTTCTCCTCGACGAGGATGCGATGCATCACCGCAATCTGGCCGGCCGGGCCGCCGAAGCTCAGCATGGCCACCCGTAGCCAGACCATCACGGCCTCGCGGAAGGGAACCTGATGGGGCGTTTCGTTGACAGGGGGCATGGATACGCTCACGAAGATGATGGCAGCATTGGGATGTAGAGCGTATAACACTCATGTTACGCGTACAACGATATGAGATGACATGACAGACGACAGACGCTGGCTGGTTTTGGTCATGAGCCTGAGCGGGAGAGCAGGCACGCCACGCATGCGAGTCTGGCGGGCGCTTCGCGCCTTGGGGGCCGCCGTGCTGCGCGATGGCGTTTACCTGCTGCCGGCCAGCGAAGACCGCTTCATCGCGCTGCGACAGCAGGCCGAGGCCATCGAGGAGATGGGCGGCAAAGTCCTGCTGCTGGCAGCGGATGAAGCCGCCATGACGTGCACCGAGGGATTGCCTGCACTGTTCGAGCGAGTCGAGGAATATGCTGAGCTGCAGGAGCCGCTGGCCGCGTGGCATCGGCAGCTCCCCCGTCTCAACGCACGCGAGGCGCAGCGCCGCCTGCAGCAACTGCAGCGGCGCTTTCAGGCCATCGTCGAGATCGACTTCTTCCCGGGGGCGGCAAGGGAGCAAGCCGCCGCCGCGCTGGCCGACGCCGAAGCCGCCTTCAATCGCCGCTTCGTACCCGACGAGCCCCAAGCCACCCGAGCAGCGATACCCCGCCTCGACCGGCAAGCATATCGCGGGCGGCTGTGGGCCACGCGGCGACACCTGTGGGTGGATCGCGTGGCGTCAGCCTGGCTGATCCAGCGCTTTATCGACCCCGAGGCGCGCTTCCTGTGGTTGGAAACCCCGGGGGAGTGCCCGCCTGAGGCGCTGGGGTTCGATTTCGACGGGGCCGCCTTCACCCATGTCGATGACAAGGTCACCTTTGAGGTACTGCTGGTGAGCTTTGCGCTGGAAGGCGATACCGCCCTGGCCCGGCTCGGCGAACTGGTCCACTACCTAGATGTCGGCGGCGCCCCCGTGCCGGAAGCGGCCGGGCTTCAGCTGATGCTCAGCGGCGCCCGGGAACGCTGTTCGGATGACGATACCCTGTTGGCCCATGTGGGGCCGCTGCTGGATGATCTCTATCAGGCCTACCGAAGTACTGACGGAAGCCTCTAGTCAGGCTCCCGCCAGCGCCCATGGCAGCGACTCATGTCGCAACACGGGCTCAGGGCGATCACCCTTGACCGTCACTCGCTCTCCCCGTCGCACCTGGCCAGCGTAGTCGAAGACGGCACGGTGCTGGGTGCAGCGATTGTCCCAGAGAGTCACCGTGTTGGCAGTCCACTGCACGCGCACCTGGAACTCCGGTGTCTCCTGATGACGATAGAGAAACTCCAGCAGGGCCTGGCTCTCCGCATGCCCCAGCTCGACGATCTCACGGGTGAACCCCCGATTGACGAACAGGCTCTTTCTCCCGGTTTCTGGATGGCGGCGGACCACCGGGTGCAACGCCTCGGGGTAGGGAGTCTCGCTCTTGATGCCGAAGCGGCTGCGGTCCTGAGCGCGTTGATCGCCGTAGTGAAGTCGGTAGGTGGCCTCCCCGGAGTGCACGGCGGTCAGCTCCTCGAGGAAGTTCTGCATGGCGGGCGACAGCGCATCATAGGCGGCATAACCGCTGGAGAACAGGGTGTCGCCACCGAATTCTGGCACCTCGCGCAGGTAGAGGATGCTCCCCAACGGCGGCTCCGGATCGCAGGAGACATCCGAATGCCAATGCCCACCATTGACGGCTTTCTTGCCTGCGCGGATCGCCTTGGGATCGTTGGAGGAGTTGGCCCCCGCCTCGATAGGGAATATTTCCGGATAGCCTTCTGGCCCCTTGGCCATGGGGTGGACATGGAGTTCGCCGAAGCGCTTCCCGAGGGCGATATGCTGGTCGCGAGTCAGCATCTGGTCGCGCAGCACGAGAACCTGATGCTCCAAAAACAGGTCATGCAGTCGTTTAAACTCCCGTTCGTCCAGTCTAGCCAGATCCAGGCCACTGATCTCGGCACCGATATGGCCGCTTAATTTCCTCACCTTGGGCGCTTGTTCGGGCATGAGAGTTCTCCGTATTTCAGGGATTGAGCTGCCCTATACAAGCAGTGGCCATGGCAGTTTCCCAATGGCAATTCCCGCTTAACACATCACGATAAGCGGATTCGACAAGAGCTGAAAAACATTTCACTGGTTAAGTGATTTGCACAGCAGGACAACTCATTGGCGAGCACTTTGCGGCGTCGGCAAGGTGACGGTTCCTTGATTCATCCTGGAACTGGGAGCCTTCCATGCCAATACAGCACTCTCGTGTCGCCGCAATCGCCCTGTTGGCTTTGGCCACTACCGCCGGCGGACAGCCCGTAGAAGCCAACGAACGCATTCGCATCGCTGAGCAGTTCGGCATTACCTATCTGCTGCTGCACGTCATCCGCGACCAGGAACTGATCGAGACGCTCGGGGCCGAACGGGGCCTCGACATCGAGGTGGAGTGGCGCCAGCTCTCCGGCGGCGCGGCGGTCAACGACGCGCTGCTCTCCGGCGCGATCGATATTGCCAGTGCCGGCGTGGGCCCGCTGCTCACGGTATGGGATCGCACCCGAGGAAGTGCCAACGTCAAGGGCGTGGCCTCGCTGGGCGAATTTCCCAACTTTCTGCTGACCAACGATTCCGCGGTGTCCTCGCTCGAGGACTTCGGCCCCGAACACCGCATCGCCGTACCCGCCGTCGGGGTGTCGGTGCAGTCGCGCTTCCTGCAGAAAGCGGTGGCCGATACCTTCGGCCTCGAGTCCTATGATCGGCTGGAAGCCAATACCGTCTCACTGCCGCACCCGGATGCCACGGCCGCCCTGCTCTCCAACGGCACCGAGATCAGCGCTCACTTCTCGGCCATCCCCTTCCAGTATCAGGCGCTGGAGCAAGAAGGCATCCACAAGGTGACCGACTCCTACGAGATCTTCGGCGGACCGATCTCTCCCACACTGCTTTATGCCACCGAGCGCTACCGCGAGCAGAACCCCGAGGTATATGCCGTCTTTCTGGAGGCCCTGGCCGAGGCCCGCGACTATATCGAGCAAGATCCGGCCGGCGCCGCAGAGACATACCGCCGCGTCACCGGCAGCCAACTGGACAATGACTTTCTAACGACCCTGATCACCGACGAGCAGGTGAGCTTCTCGCTGGTGCCGCGCAACACCTACCCCCTGGCGGAGTTTCTGCATCAGGTGGAGGCGATTGGCCACTTGCCGCAAAGCTGGCAAGAGTACTTCTTCGACGAGGCTCATGCCTGGGAGGGAAGCTGATGACGGCAGCTACGGCAACTTCACTGGCCAGGCGGCAAGCCAGCACCACACCGCACCCACAAACCGGCACACCGCGCCTGGCGGTGGATGGCGTCACCCTGGAGTACCGCACGCCCCGCCAGGTGGTTAAGGCCACCCAGCGGGTCAGCTTCGATGTGCAGGAAGGAGACCGCTACGTTTTGCTGGGTCCCTCGGGATGTGGCAAATCGACCCTGCTCAAGGCAGTGGCCGGTTTTCTCTCACCGGCAGAGGGAGAGATCCGGCTCGATGGCCAGCGGGTCGCCGGACCGGGGCCCGACCGAGTGGTGGTATTCCAGGAGTTCGACCAGTTGCCGCCCTGGAAGACGGTCAAGCAGAACGTGATGTTCCCCCTGCTGGCCTCGCGCACCCTCGGGCGCCGCGAAGCGGAACAAAGAGCCCTGGCGACGCTTGAAAAGGTGGGGCTCGCCGCCTTCGCCGATGCTTATCCCCACACTCTCTCCGGCGGCATGAAGCAGCGGGGCGCCATCGCCCGGGCGCTGGCCATGCAGCCGCGTATCCTGCTGATGGACGAGCCCTTCGCCGCGCTGGATGCGCTGACCCGACGCAAGATGCAGGAAGAGCTGCTGGCCCTCTGGGAAGAGGTCCGCTTCACCCTGCTGTTCGTCACCCACTCCATCGAGGAGGCGCAGATCATCGGCAACCGGGTGCTGCTGCTTTCACCTCACCCCGGACGCGTTCGCGCCGAACTGGGCTGCGAGACGGATAGCCTGTCGAGCCTCGGCAGCGCCGCCACCAAGGCGCGCACCCAGCAGATTCACCGGCTGTTGTTCGAGCACGAGAGGCCGTCATGAGCGAACCCCGTCCTTATCGCTACGCCACGCACCTGGCCTGCCCACGCTGCGAGGCCGACTACGCACTGGACAGCCTCCGGCAGCTCTGCGCCTGCGGCTCACCGCTGCTGGTGCGCTACGACCTGACGCGTCTGGCGGCGACCTGGCGGCCTGAGCAGCTGGCCGAGCGCCCCTGGAGCCTGTGGCGTTATCACGAACTGCTGCCGCTGGCCCGGCCCGAAGCGATCGTCAGCCTTGGCGAGGTGGTGACCCCGCTGGTCGAACTTCCTCGACTGGGCGACGACATGCGGCTGCCAAGGCTGGTCATGAAGGACGAAGGACTGCTCCCTACCGGCTCCTTCAAGGCTCGTGGCGCAGCGGTCGGCATCTCCCGCGCCCGGGAGCTGGGCGTCACTCACCTGGCCATGCCCACCAACGGAAATGCCGGGGCCGCCTGGGCGCTCTACGCCGCCCGTGCGGGCATCCAGGCCACCATCGCCATGCCCGAGAATGCGCCATATATCACACGGCAAGAGTGCGCCCTGGCCGGTGCCCACTTGTCGCTGGTCGATGGCCTGATCAGCGATGCCGGTCGTCAGGTGGCAGGCTTCGTCGCAGCCACCGGCGTCTTCGATGCCTCCACACTCAAGGAGCCCTATCGCATCGAAGGCAAGAAGACCATGGGACTGGAACTGGCCGAGCAGCTCGGCTGGCAGCTGCCCGATGTGATTCTCTACCCCACCGGGGGCGGCGTGGGCCTGATCGGCATCTACAAGGCGCTGCAAGAGCTCCAGGCCATCGGCTGGGTGTCGGGGCCCTTGCCACGACTGGTCGCCGTCCAGGCCAAGGGCTGCGCGCCAATCGTGCGCGCCTGGCAGGAGGGCGCTCGCGAGTCGCGCTTCTGGGAACAGAGCAGAACGCGGGCCTTCGGCATCAATGTGCCCAAGGCGCTGGGCGACTTCCTGGTGCTGGAAGCCCTCTACGCCACCGAGGGACGGGCCATCGCCGTCAGCGAAGCCGCCATCGACTGGGAGCAGCGTCGCGCCGCACAGCTCGAGGGCACTTTCGTCTGCCCCGAGGGGGCTGCCGTACTGGCCGCCGCCCGGGAGTTGAGCAGCCTGGGCGAGATTCCCGCCGATGCTAGGGTCGTCGCCCTCAACACCGGCGCCGGCATCAAGTATCCGGATAACCGCGACCTCGGGGTGCCGCGACTGGCTGCCGATGAGGCGCTTCCCACCCCTGATTCGACCGCAAGGAGGCCGTCATGAGCCTGCATACCCTGAGCCTCGGTCGCGACAGCCGGCCCGACCGAATACACGACCTACCCCCTGTCGAGCCCGGCGAGCTGGCGGTGGCTCGCCCCCTCTGGCAACGCCTCTGGGATCTGAGCGCCGTGCGCAAAGGGATGATCCTGCTTGCACTCGTGCTCCTGTGGGAGCTGGCCGCCCGCTATCAGGCCAACCCTCTGCTGCTTCCCGGTGCCAGCGATACCGCAACGGCTCTCTGGCAGGGGCTTGTCTCCGGCACCCTGATCCAGCGCAGTGCGGTGTCGCTCTCGGTGCTGCTCAAGGGCTACGCCCTGGGCGCCGTGCTGGCCCTTGCACTCACCACGCTGGCGGTCTCCACCCGCCTGGGGCGCGACCTGCTCAGCAGTCTGACATCCATGTTCAGTCCACTGCCGGCCATCGCTTTGCTGCCCCTGGCGCTGCTATGGTTCGGCCTTGGCGAGGCCAGCCTGGTTTTCGTGCTGGTGCACTCGGTGCTGTGGCCGATGGCCGTCAATATTCACCAAGGCTTCCAGGGGGTCTCCGAGACGCTGCGCATGGCCGGTCGCAACTATGGGCTGCACGGCCTGCGCTACGTGGCGCATATCCTGATCCCCGCCGCGTTGCCGGCGCTGCTGGCCGGGTTACGCATCGGCTGGGCCTTCGCCTGGCGCACCCTGATCGCCGCCGAGCTGGTGTTCGGCGCCTCCTCCGGGCAGGGCGGGCTTGGCTGGTACATCTTCCAGAACCGCAACGAGCTCTATACCGACAACGTCTTCGCCGGTCTTGTAGTGGTGATCCTGATCGGCCTGCTGGTGGAGAACCTTATCTTCAATAGCCTGGAACGCATCACCGTCAAGCGCTGGGGCATGGTGCACTGAGCGCTACCTCGAAGCGGGCGCGCTCTTTTCTGACCGCGGCACGCCCACCCTGATCGTCATCTGACAAGGAGAGCCGACATGCCCCTCACCCAAGTGATCGATTACTTCAATGCCCATCTAGAGGCCTTCAACCCCCAAGCCAGCCTGCGTCGACATGCCCGCTTTCTCTATGAGAACGGCAGGGTGTCTGCCGAACTGGCGGGCAAGCGCGTACAACCAGGCCAGCAGCCTATCTTC
Source organism: Halomonas sp. MCCC 1A11062 (assembly GCF_021404355.1). Classification (NCBI taxonomy): domain Bacteria; kingdom Pseudomonadati; phylum Pseudomonadota; class Gammaproteobacteria; order Oceanospirillales; family Halomonadaceae; genus Halomonas; species Halomonas sp. MCCC 1A11062. The sequence goes on along the minus strand of NZ_JABFTW010000006.1, from coordinate 66,683 downwards.
GAGCTGGCCGGTCTCTCGGCGGTGGCCCACGACAGCCATATCCAACTGCTTGACCAGCATAGTGCCCAACAGACGACCGACCCGCTCTATTTCCTGAGCTGGGATAGGGAGGATGTGATCTTTCTGGACCGTTTCCTGCGCGTATTACATGCCTTGCACCACCTCTCGCGCCATGGGGTCGATGCCGCCCCGCTGATCGTCGACGTGCATTGGCGCCATCTCCAAGCCGTGGAAGCCTCCCATGGGACGGTCTTCGAGGCGCTGTTGGCTCGCCTGGGGTTATACCCACGCCAGGTCGTGCTGCGCCTGAGCGCACTACGGTTGTTGACGGACGCTCACGCGCATGATGCAAGCCGAAGCTTTCACGCACATGGCTACCACCTGCTGGCTCATGGAGTACCGCTGGATACCGAGCCCTCGGCCTGGCGCCAGCTATTGGACGCTGGTGTTGAGTGGGTCACGCCCGAACCCCATGCCATGAGCCTGGCCCGCCAGGGGCGCCAGCACTGGGCAAGGCTCACGCAGTGGAATCGCGAGGCGCGTACAGCGGGCTTGACGGTTTGGTGGCCGATGGTCGACAACCCAGGAGATCTCGGTATCGTCACGCCTCTGGAGCCAACTCTGGTCAGTGGCAACTTAATGGGCGAGATGCTAGATGGGGGGGCGAGCGCAGTCAGCCAACGCGCTTGACGCTGGGTTTCAAGGCCCGTCGACCCAATCACGGATATCCAGCGGGCCGAACCACGGCTTGCCGCCGCACTGGCTCCCACCAGGCGCTCGCCACCAGCGCAGGCATCCCTGCCAAAGGGCATGGACAACGCTTCGACGGCGCCCTTGTTTATCCATTGCGCTTATCCATTGCTCACTTGCGAGTCGGGCAGGAATACCCGGCTGTGGATGGGGCGAATCCAGGCATCACCGCCCTGCTGGAGCCCCAGCGCCCGGTAGCGGTACTTGGGCAGTTCGGCGTGCACCAACGCCTCGCTGTTGTCGGTGCGCAGCTCCAGACGAACCGTGGGGCCGACCACCGAGACCAGCTCGACTTTGGCGTGCAGGGCATCTCGATGCTGTGCATCGGCGAAGACCTCGATCTCATGGGGGCGTACGTAGGCCTGGCCTTGTTCGTTGCGATAGCCCTCGTACTCCGGCGCGGGCAGCGCCACGTCGCCGATGCGCGCCACGCCGTCATGCACGCGGGCATGGAAGAGGTTGACGTTGCCCAGGAACTGATAGACGAAGGGGTTGGCCGGGTGATCGTAGACTTCCTCGGGGGAGCCGTCCTGCTCCACGCGCCCCTTGTTCATCACCACTACCCGATCCGAGACCTCCAGCGCCTCTTCCTGGTCGTGAGTGACGAAGACGCTGGTGACATGGATCTCATCGTGCAGGCGACGCAGCCAGCGCCGCAGCTCGGCACGCACCTTGGCATCCAGGGCACCGAAGGGCTCATCGAGCAGCAGCACTTTGGGCTCCACCGCCAGGGCACGGGCCAGAGCGATGCGCTGACGCTGCCCGCCGGAAAGCTGATGGGGGTAGCGGTGGGCGGTCCAGTCGAGCTGGACCAGTTCCAGCAGCTCCATGACCTTGCGCTTGATCTCGGCCTTGCCGGGTCGAACGCGGCGCGGGCGCACGGTGAGCCCGTAGGCGACGTTCTGGAACACGGTCATGTGCTTGAACAATGCATAGTGCTGGAAGACGAAGCCGACACCGCGCTGGCTGACGTGCAGATCGGTAGTGTCCTCGCCGTGGAAGCGAATGCGCCCGGTGTCGGGCTGCTCCAGGCCGGCAATGATGCGCAGCAGCGTGGTCTTGCCCGACCCCGAGGGCCCGAGCAGGGCGGTCAGCTCACCCTCGCGAAAGGTCAGGCTGACGTTGTCGACGGCGACGAAGTCGCGAAAGTGCTTGTTGACGTGATCGATCTCGATGCTCATGGCGGTGAGTTCCTGAAGCGTGCGTGTCAGAGGACGGCGAGGCGTTGACGACGTTCGTCATGCCACTCGACCAGGCTCTTGATGGCGATGGTGACCAGGGCCAGGCCGGTGAGCAGCGAGGAGACGGCGAAGGCCGCGGTGAACATGTACTCGTTGTAGAGCACCTCGATGTGCAGCGGCATGGTGTTGGTCTCGCCGCGGATACGGCCCGAGACTACCGCCACGGCGCCGAACTCCCCCATGGCGCGGGCGTTGCAGAGAATGATGCCGTAGATCAGCCCCCACTTGATGTTGGGCAGGGTGACATGCCAGAAGGTCTTCCAGCCGCTGGCCCCGAGGGTCAGCGAGGCCTCCTCTTCCTCCTTGCCCTGCTGCTGCATCAGCGGGATCAGCTCCCGAGCAATGAACGGCAGGGTGCCGAAGGCGATCACGATGACGATGCCGGGCACGGCGAAGATGATGCGCAGGTCGTGGCTCGACAGCCACGGGCCAAGCCAGCCCTGGGAGCCGAACAGGATCACGAAGATCAGCCCCACCACCACCGGCGAGATGGCGAAGGGCATGTCGATCAGTGAGATCAGCAGCGGCTTGCCGCGGAACTCGAACTTGGCGATGGCCCAGGCAGCGGCGATGCCGAACAGGGTATTGAGCGGCACCACGATCGCCACGATCAGCAGGGTCAGGCGAATCGCCGCCATGGCGTCGGGGTCGCGAATGGCGGCATACCACACACCGAGTCCCTGCTCGAAGGCGCCATACAGCACCACGGAGAGGGGCAGCACCAGAAACAGGGCCAGGAAGGTGAGCGCCGTGCCGATCAACGTGAGGCGCAGCCAGACGGGCTCTTCGGTAGCCCGTCGCCAGCGCTTGGCGAGGGTGTCTTGGGTTTCCAGAACGGTGGTCGCAGTGGTCACGAGGGGCTCCTGTTATTGTCCGTACCGGCGGCTGGTCCACCACTGCAGGCCATTGATGACCAGCAGCATGAGAAAGGCGGCCAGCAGCATCACCGTGCCAATGGCAGCGGCGCCGTGGTAGTCGTACTGTTCGGCCTTGGCAACGATCAGCAGCGGGGTGATCTCGGTGCGAAACGGCAGGTTTCCCGAGATGAAGACCACCGAGCCGTACTCGCCCAGGGCGCGGGCGAAGGCCAGGGCGTAGCCGGTGAGCAGCGCCGGCATTAGCGCCGGCAGAATGACCCGGCGAACGGTGGTGAGGCGGTCGGCGCCCAGGCTGGCCGAGGCCTCTTCCCACTCGGCCTCTAGGTCCTCCAGTACCGGCTGCACGGTGCGCACCACGAAGGGCAGCCCGATGTAGGTCAGCGCCACGATCACCCCCAACTGGGTGTAGGCGACGCGAATGCCGAACAGCTCCAGGTACTGCCCGACCCAGCCGCTGCTAGCATAGAGGGTGACCAGGGCGATGCCGGCCACGGCCGTGGGCAGGGCGAAGGGGAGGTCCACCAGGGCATCCACCAGGCGCTTGCCCGGGAAGCGGTAGCGGACCAGCACCCAGGCGACCAGGGCGCCGAATACCAGGTTGATGGTGGCGGCGATCAGCGAGCCGCCGAAGGAGAGCTTGTAGGAGGCCACGACCTGGCGCTGGGTCACGGCGTTCCAGAAGGTCTCCCAGCTCATGGTGGCGGTGTAGAGTAGGAAGGCGCCCACCGGAATCAGGAAGACCAAACTTAGATAAAGTAGCGTGAAGCCCATGGTCAACCCGAAGCCCGGAATGACCCGGCGGCGGGGCAAGGCAATCGACATGATGAATCCTCAACGTCGTGAGGCGCCCGGCAAGGGCGCCTCTTCATGTGTCGGCGGTACCAAGCATTCAGCCGGCGTTGATCTCCTCGAGGATGCGATCGAAGATGCCGCCGTCGTTGAAGTGGGTCTCCTGGGCGTTCTTCCAGCCGTCGAAAACGTCGTCGATGGTGAACAGCTCCAGCTCTGGGAACTGCTCCTCGTACTCGGCGAGGATCTCCTCATTGCTGGGCCGGTAGTAGTGCTTGGCGGCCAGGTGCTGGGCCTCATCGGTGTAGAGGAACTCCAGGTAGGCTTCCGCCACCTCGCGGGTGCCCTTGCGATCGACGTTGGCGTCCACCACGGTGACCGGCGGCTCCGCCAGGATGCTCAGCGACGGCACCACGATCTCGTACTCACCCTGGCCAAGCTGCTCTACAGAGAGGAAGGCTTCGTTTTCCCAGGCAATGAATACATCGCCGATGCGCCGCTGCACGAAGGTGTTGGTGGCACCCCGAGCGGCGGGGTCAAGCACCGGCACGTTGGCGTAGATGTCGCGCACGAACTCGTAGGCCCGTTCCTCATCGCCGTCGTATTTCTCCAGGGCATAGCCCCAGGCGGCCAGGTAATTCCAACGCGCGCCGCCGGAGGTCTTGGGGTTAGGGGTGATCACCTCGACGTCATCCCGCACCAGGTCGTCCCAGTCCTGGATATTCTTGGGATTGCCGTCGCGCACCAGCAGAACGATGGTGGAGGTGTAGGGGGAGCTGTTGTTGGGCAGGCGGGACTGCCAATCCTCGGGGATCAAACCCGCGCGGTCGTGAATGGCATCGATATCGTAGGCCAGTGCCAAGGTCACCACATCGGCGTCCAGGCCATCGATCACTGCCCGCCCCTGGGAGCCGGAGCCACCATGGGACTGGCGCACGTTGACCTGCTGGTCCGCCTCCTCTCGCCAGTGTTCGGCGAAGGCCTGGTTGTACTCGCGATAGAACTCGCGGGTGGGATCGTAGGAGACGTTGAGCAGCTCGACCCGCTCCTGAGCGGTAACGCTGCCAGCGAGGCCAGTGAGCAGGGCGCCGCCCAGCAGCACGGCGGCGGTCAGCGGGAGAAGGCGGCGTTGGGGGCGGATGGCCTGTTGGGTCATGGCGTTACTCCTGAGGCATTGATGAGGTGATACGCTCAGGTTACCCTCGCGGCTTAAGCACATTAACGAATATAAAATGGATTGCTTATCACGAATAGTGCTTACGCTGCCTTTCCTGCCAGTACCGACTGCACGGTAGCCTCGTCGAGATCCTCGCGGCATAGCTGAAGGAAGCGATAAGCATAAGCGCGCAGGAAATGACCGCGTCGCAACGCCAGGTAGGTGGTATTGCGTGGCAACAGGTTACTGGCATCGAGCAGGGTCAGCCCCCGGTCGCGCTCCTCGTGATAAGCCATCGAGGCGATCAGTCCGACACCGAGCCCGAGCTCCACGTAGGTCTTGATCACGTCGGCATCCAGTGCCGTCAGCACGATATCGGGCATCACTTCGGCCGCGGAGAAGGCCCGATCGATACGTGCCCGCCCGGTAAAACCCTCATGGTAAGTCACGATGGGGTGCTCGGCGATGCGCTCGAGGGTCAAGGACTCGCCATTGTCCAAGGGGTGCCCCTCGGGCACGATCACGCCGTGATACCAGTGGTAGAAGGGAAAGCAGGCAAACAGCTGCCCCTCCTCGTGGAGCGCTTCGGTAGCGATGCCGATATCGACCTTGCCGGCCTTGAGCAGCGAGACGATCTCATCGGGTCCGCACTGGTGCAGCTCGAGATGGACCTTGGGAAAGATCTGCTTGAAGCGGGCAATGATCGGCGGTAGCGCATAACGGGCCTGGGTATGGGTGGTGGCGATGGCCAGGCTACCTTGATCTTCGTGCGTGAGCTGATGCGCCGAGCGCTTGAGATTCTCGGCATCCAGCAGGATGCGCTCGATGATCTCGACCAGTGCGGCTCCGCCTTGGGTCAGTCCCAGGATGCGCTTGCCGCGCCGCTCGAAAAGCTCGACGCCAAGCTCCTCTTCCAGGTCGCGGATATGCTTGCTGGCACCGGATTGAGAGGTATAGAGCGCATTTGAGGCTTCCGTGAGATTGAAGCCTCGACGCACCGTCTCGCGAATGATACGCAATTGCTGAAAATTCATGGTCTCGCTGCCGCATCAGATAATCATATTTGGGAATATAAATTCCTTTTTTTATTCTCTTAAGTAATTTTATGCGATATGGATATCAGCCAAGCAGGAGAGACTCCCCCTTCATGAGCGGGCGGTTGAAGCCAACGCGACGAGGTTCCACTCTTAGGGCGTGCCCACGAACAAGGAAGCGCCATGGACGACCTCGTCAGCGACTTTTTCGCCGATAACCTGATACTCATGGAGCTTGCCGTGGCGTTGCTGCTGGGGGCCCTGATCGGTATCGAACGAGGCTGGTCCGCCCGCGAACGGGAGTCCGGCGAACGCGTGGCGGGGGTGCGCACCCATGCGCTGATCGGTCTGTTCGGTGGCGTGGCCGCGCTGCTCTCGGAGGTACTCACGCCATGGGCCTTTCCATTGATCTTCCTGGCGGTCGCCGGCATTGCGCTGGCCGGCTATCGAGCCAGCATGGAGAAGAGCGGCGACTACAGCATCACCGGCCTGATCGGGCTGCTGCTGACCTTCTGCTTCGGCGCCCTGGCGGTTTCCGTGGATATCGCCCTGGCGACGGCCTGCGCCGTGGTCACGGCGCTGATTCTCGACAACAAGCGCGAGATTCACGGGCTGCTGCACAAACTCCATGCCAACGAGCTGGATGCCGCCTTGAAGCTTCTGCTGATCAGCGTGGTGGTACTGCCGCTGTTACCCAACGAGGACATGGGCCCCGGCGGCGTACTCAACCCCTACGAGATCTGGTGGCTGGTGGTACTGATCGCCTCGATCTCGTTCATCGGTTACTTTGCCGTGCGTCTCGGTGGCACCGAGAAGGGCATCCTGTTCACCGGCCTGTTCGCCGGGCTGAGCTCCTCCACCGCCCTGACCCTACAATATGCCCGGCAGGCGCGTCGTGAACCCCAGTTCTCCCCGATGCTCGCCGCCGGCATTCTGCTGGCCTGCGGCACCATGCTACCCCGCTTGCTGCTCTATGCCGCCCTCGTCGGCCCGGCCATGCTGCCTCAGATGCTGGCACCGCTCGCGGCCATGGGGCTGGCCCTCTTCCTGCCTGCGCTGTGGCTGTGGCGCCGCCACCGCCACGATCTCAAGGCGGAACGTCCGATGAGCCAGAACCCGCTGGAGCTGCGCGCCGCACTGCTGCTAGGCGCCCTGCTGGCGGCGGTCATGGTGTTGGGCGAATGGTTACGCGCCTGGCTTGGGGATGCCGGCCTGTACCTGCTGGCCGCCACCGCCGGCATCGCCGACGTGCATGCCATCGCCCTGTCGCTGGGTCGCATGGCGGCGAACACCATCACACCCGCCACCGCCGTGACGGGTATCGTGCTGGCAGCTTCGGTGAACAACCTGTTCAAGGTCGTGCTGACCTTCAGCGCGGGCAATGCCCGCCTGACGCGCTGCCTGGTCGGCCCGCTGCTGGCCTCGGCCACGCTCGGGCTCGCCGTGGCCTGGCTGGTCTGACGCTGCGTCAAGGCAGCCTCACCACCTCACGAAAGCCGCCCCAGATCATGCGCTTGCCATCGAAGGGGTGATTGGCCGGATCCATCATGTCCGCCATACGCGGGTCTTCCATCACCTTGGCATTGATGCGGTCGCGCTCCTCCCGCGAAGCATAGAGAATCCATGAGAAGATCACCGTCTCCCCCGGTTCGAGCTTGACGCTCTGGGGGAAGGAAGTGTGCACCCCCGGCTTGACGTCGTCGGCTACGCACTCCACATATTCCAGCGCGCCGTGATCGCGCCAGACCTCCCCGGCCTTTCGGGCCATCTCCAGATAGGCATCGAGATTGCCTTCTGGCACCGGTAATACGAATCCATCGACATAGCTCATGGTCTTGTCTCCCTGTTGTCGAGTCAGTTGTTGAGTAAGACATGGAGTGAGTCATTGAGCCGGCCCGGATGGCCAAGCTCATGGGGTCTTCGATTCAGCAGCGGCAAAATCGACAGTGATGTGCGCTGCCGTGACCTCTCGCAGGCGCCGCTCGAGAAAGCGCCGCTCGGCGCCCTGGGTCACCAATGCCAGGGCCTGGCGGTAATGCTCGGCCGCCTCGCCAGGGCGCCCCAGCCGACGCAGCAGGTCGGCGCGCGTGGCGGGCAGCAGGTGATAGCCGGGAAGATGGATCTTGTCGAGCTGCTCCAAGCCCGCTTGCAGCCCATCGGCCATGGCCACCGCCACGGCCCGGTTGAGCGCCACTACCGGCGTAGGCTGAATGGCGTAAAGCAGGCTGTAGAGCGCGGCGATGCGCCGCCAGTCGGTCTCTTCGGGAGTCGCCGCCTCGGCGTGCAACGCGGCGATGGCGGCCTGCACCGCATAGCCGCCGGGCAGGCCGCCACGCAGCGCGATACCCACATGGGCACTACCCTCTTCGATCTCATCGGCATGCCAGCGCGAGCGATTCTGCTCATCCAGCAGCACGATATCGCCGGCCGCATCGGTGCGTGCATCGCGCCGGGCATGATGCAGCAGCATCAACGCCAGCAGGCCTCGCGCCTCACGCTCCGCCGGCAGCAGTCGTACCAGCATGCGTCCCAATCGAATCGCCTCGCGGCACAGGTCGCTGCGTACCCAATCGTCGCCGAAGCTGGCCGCATAGCCTTCGTTGAAGATCAGGTAGATCACCGCAAGTACCGGCTCCAGGCGCTCGCCCAGGGCGGTGTCGTCGGGCACCTCGAAAGGAATGCCGGCATCGCGAATCTTGGCCTTGGCCCGTACCAGGCGCTGGGCCAGAGTCGGCACCGGCACCATGAAGGCGCGGGCGATCTCCTCAGTACGCAGCCCACCCACGGTATGCAGCGTCAGCGCAACCTGGGCGGGCCGGGCCAGGGCCGGGTGACAGCAGGCGAAGATCAGGCGCAGGCTGTCGAGGGGCTCGCTCTCGAGGTCGTTGTCCAGCAGCAGTTCCAGGTGCTGACGCAGCTCGTCGCCCTTGCGCTCGCGCATCTGCTGGTGGCGCAGCTGATCGACCACCTTGTGGCGCGCGGTGGCGATCAGCCACGAGGTCGGGTTCGGCGGCCAGCCCTCGGCCGGCCACTGCACCATTGCCGCCTCGAAGGCCGCCTGCACGGCATCTTCGGCCAGTTCGAAGTGACCGAAGCGGCGAATCAGGCTGGCCAGTACGCGGCCATATTCGCGACGATACAGCTCATCCAGAGACACGCAGTCCTCACAATCGATAGGCGGGATCCACCGGCCTCACCTCCACCGAACCGCCGACCCGCAGCGGCGGGATACGCCGGGCCAGCGCCAAGGCCTCGTCCAGGTCGCGACACTCCACCACGTGAAAGCCGCCCAGTTGCTCGCGACTCTCGGCGAAGGGGCCGTCCAGCATCACCGTATTGCCGTTCTGCTCGCGCAGCGTGGTGGCCGACTCCACCGACTGCAGTCGAGCCCCACCCCGATAGTGTCCGCTGGTAACCATCTCCTGGATCAGGGCGTTGTAATCGTGCATGACGGCATCGCGCTCGGCATCGGGCAGGCCATTCCACAGCGCCTCGTCGATACAGCACATCAGCATGTATTGCATGGGACTTCCTCCAGTAAACGCAGCCTCATGGCTGCCTGATAAGGGATCGAACCAGCACGCCGTGAATCGACAGGGCGTGCTAATGAACATCACGAATCAGGCAGTCTCGACCGCTCGAACCGGCCGCATGCCAGCCAACAGGGCATCCGCCAATGCCCTCAAAAGGCCCCACTCTGAATGACTCGCTTCGCTGACCAGCATGATTTCCGCGGCGGGCAATTCCGGCAGCCCATGCTCTGCGGACAAAGCAATCAGCCCCGGCTTCAATTGGCTGGCCGGCATGGGAGCGACGGCGAATCCGGTTGCGGCGGCGACACGCAGACCGGCCCCACTCATGCACAGTATGGCAGTGCGCTGTGCAATGCCTGCCATGGCCAGTTGAGCCAAGGCAATCTCCCGATAGGGGCAGGGTTCAGGGAAGAGCGCCAGAGGCAAGGGCGAAGGAAGCTCTTGTTCCGCATGCTCACTCCAGGCCCACACCAAGGGTTCCTGCCATAGGCGGGTTCCCGTGACAGGCTCGCCACATTGCGCCCCAAGCACCATATCGACGTAACCCTGACGCATGGCACCGAGCAACTCCCCTGGGATGCCGACGCGGACTTCGATATCCACAGCGGGGTGGCACTGCATGAAACGCTTCAATAGCGTAAGCAAGCGTTCATTGGCGAAATCCTCTGACACTCCAAAGCGAATGCTGCGCTGCTCGGCAGAGCGGGAAACCTCTTCCATGGCATCCCGATTCAACGCCAGAATTGCACGCGCATAGCCCAGCAGGCGTTCTCCATCCGGCGTCAGCTGAACGCTGCGGGTGGTTCGTTCGAGTAACGCCTTGCCCAGTTGGGACTCCAGGCGGCGCAAGTGTCCGCTGATGGCGGGCTGTGTCAGGTGCAGCCGATTGGCGGCAGCCGTAAAGCTTCTCTCTTCGACGACCGACACGAAGCTACGGAGCAGCAGGAGATCGAGCATTATAAAGTTTCGCTATAAATAAAATGACTCGGCTATTATTAATGAGGTGTTTTGAAACACCGCAGCATCTTCAACCAAAAAATATAGCAGAAAGAAGCAGTAACTCCGCTTAAACTCTGCACCGATACGGCTGAAAAACTCGGACCGACTCCAAGGAATTCAATTCATGAAAATCACCCGCAGCCGGGACTTCACCGCCGAGCGTGCCTGGGGCGCCCAGGACATCGCCAACATGAACGGCATCACCACCCGCCTGCACTGGACCGACCAGCCCTACCGCTGGCACGTCAACGACGGTGAGGAAGTCTTCGTGGTTCTCGATGGCCAGGTGGAAATGCGCTATCGCCGCGACGGTGTCGAACATAGCCAACTGCTGGAAGTGGGCGACATTTTCTATGCCTCGGTAGGCACCGAGCATGTCGCCTGCCCGGTCGGCGAAGCCCGGGTGCTGGTTGTCGAGAAGGAAGGCAGCGTCTAGGCTCCGCTCAACTCCACCACGAAGCGCTCCCTGGGCCAGCGCACCTTGGCCTGCCCAGCCAGGCGATCTTGTTGCGTATCGCGATAGCCGAGCGCCAGCAACACCACACTGCGCAAGCCCTGCTCTTCGAGCCCCAGCAGGTCGTCCATTGCCTGCGGGTCGAACCCTTCCATCGGCGAGGCATCGACCCGCTGTGCTGCTGCGGCGGTCAAGGCCGTACCCAGGGCAATATAGGCCTGTCGAGCCGCCCAATGGTGCCGGGCCTCCGGCGTGGCGAAGCCGGCGACGGCGCCATGCAGTGCCTGCCGATACCCTTCCAACTCATTCGGGTCGAGGCCGCGGGAGGCGGCTGTCAGTTCGATCAGCTCATCCACATGCCGTCCATCCACCTCGGACCAGGCGGCAAAGATCAGCAGATGAGAGCATTCGCTGATCTGGGGCTGGTCGCAGGCAGTGCGCCGGATGCGCTCGCGCAGTGCCGGCTCTTCGATCACCAGCACGCTGTAGGGCTGCAGGCCATAGGAGGATGGCGCCAGGTGCGCCGCATCGAGGATGTCGTCCAGCGCTTTTCGCGCCACTTTCGTACCATTCATGCGCTTGGCGGCATAGCGCCAGTGCAGGGCTTCCATGACGGACATGATGTTCTCCCGGTTCAAGGTTTGGCCAAGGCCAGCGTCGGCGGTGAGGTGTGGTGCGAAGCGCCACGGTGGAACAGCCCGGCACCGAGGGCCACCAGTACCCCCGCCAAGCCGAGGAAGGGCGGCACCGACTCACCCAGCAGCAAGACGGCGATCAGGGTACCGACCAGCGCCGCCACCATGCCGATCTGGCTGAGGTAGACGGGGCCGGCGATTTTCTGCAGCACGAAGTAGAAGACGTAGAGCACAGTGAAGACGGCAACTTCGGCGAACAGCAGCCGGAGCACATCGGCAGAGCCGAGCAACTGAGTGAATTGACGCGCCTCGAATGCCAGCACGAAGGGTGCAAGCGCCAGGGCGCCGCCCAGCAGCATCAGCGCGGCGAGATAGACCGGCCCAGCCTCGCCGGGCCAGCGCAGGGTGCGGTAGATGTTGCCCAGCGCGATGATCAAGGGAATCGCCAGGACCAGCGCGACCCAGCCCTGGGCACCCGACATGCCACCCGCCTTGGCCCACGCCAGCAGCACCCCGCCCGATAGCCCCAGCAGCACACCACTGAGTCGCAGCGGGTTCATGCGCTCCATGCCCAAGCCTACCGCGAGCATCCAGGTCACGAGGATCGGAAAGGCAAAGCTGAGCGAAACGAAGCCCGCCCCCACGTGACGTACCGCCAGAAAACCCAGCGCATTGGGCAAGGCGAACAGCGCACCCGACACCAGCGCGTACTCGATGATGCGCCGGTCGAGCTTCATCGGCTGGCGTTGTACCGCCGCGAGCGCCAGCAGCAGCACGCCGGCACCGGTGACCGCCACCATCAGGAAACCAAGGCGCGGTGCGCCGGCGTCGTCGGCAAGCTTGGCCACGGCCAGCGAAAGCGCCAGCAGGCTGCCGACCAGCAGCAGGCAACCCAAGGCATACCAGCCGGCACGGTTGCTCGATAGCGTGGAATTGGTCATGATCGCCTCCTATAGCGCGGCAACAAGAATCTTGCCGAAAAGTATCTTGATGGAAAGATAAATATCCACATGAACCGTGTCAAGCACGCCGTTGCGCAATGGCAGCGGGAAATGCCCGATCTCGACCTGCTGCCGATGGAGGTGGTGGGGTATCTGAAGACCACGCAGCTGCTCACCCAAGAGCGGTTGCAGGTCTTTTTCAAGTCACATGGCCTACAGGCCGGGGAGTTCGATGTGCTGGCGACTCTGCGACGCGCGGGCGCCCCCTATCGCCTGGGGCCGACGCAGCTGTTCGAGACGCTGATGATCTCTTCGGGTGGCATGACCAGCCGGCTGGACCGGCTGGAGAAGGCGGGCCTGATCGTACGCTCGCCCAACCCCGAGGATCGCCGCGGCACGCTGGTCTCGCTGACCGACAAAGGGCTGGCGCTGATGGAACGCATGATCCCCGAGCACGTCGAGAACGAGGCCAGGATGCTCGACGCGCTCAGCCGTGAAGAGCAGCAGGCATTGGGAGAACTGTTGAGCAAATTGCTGGATGGGTTGGCCGATCAGGCCTGACGCTGCGCTAATGGCCGTGGCGTCAGGCCAGGGTGAACAGCTCGCCCTGCATCAGCCCCCGCTCATGCTCCACCAGCCAGCGCTTGCGCGGCAGCCCGCCGCCATAGCCGGTCAGAGTGCCGTTGGCGCCGATCACCCGATGGCAGGGCACCACGATGGAGATCGGATTGGCGCCGTTGGCCAGGCCCACGGCACGGCTGGCACCGGGCCGCCCTATCCTGGCGGCAAGCTCGCCGTAGCTGATGGTGGTGCCGAATGGAATGCCGCGCAGCGCCTGCCACACCAGACGCTGGAACTCCGTACCGCCGGTGGCCACCGGTAGCCCATCGAGATGGGACGGGTCGCCGGCGAAGTAGGCTTCCAGGGCCTCGCGCACGAGCACGGGTGCTCTGCCCCGGGAGAGATGATAATCGCGGTAGTGACGCGTCAGCAGGCGATGCAGGCGCTCGTCATTGCTGTCGAACTCCAGCGCCCGCAGCGCTCCCTGTTCGTCGCCGACCAGACTCAGTTCGCCCACTGGGGACGACATCAGATCAAGCCAGAGTTGCATCGCCTTTCTCCTGTCTCGCTTTAGCCCTGTCTCGCTTCAGCCTGCGTCGTGGCTGCGTCGGCATGCCACAGGTGCATCACGGCATAGGCACGCCAGGGCCGCCAGACCTCGGCGCGGGCCAGCAGCTCACGCGGCGTGGGGCGTTTGCCCTGCTCCGCCAGCGCCCGCTGTACGGCCACGTCCGAGGGCAGGAAGGCATCACTCTCCCGCAGCCCGCGCATGGCGATGTAGTGCGCCGTCCAGGCACCGATACCGGGCAGCGCGCACAGCTGCGCCACGCTGTCGTCGAGCTCGCCACGCCGCTCGAACAGCTGTGGCTGCTCACGGTAGGCCAAGGCCAGTCCCGCCAGGGCGCTGGCGCGTGCGCCGGGCATGCCGAGGGCCTTGATCTCCGCAAAGGTGAAGCGCTCGGGTGCGGGGAACAGCCGGTCCAGGCCGGGGGCGAACGGTTCTGCCAGCCGCTCGCCCAGGCGCTCGACCAGGCGCCCGGCAAGCCGTGTAGCGGCATCGACGCTGACCTGCTGACCGAGTATCGCGCGCACGGCGATCTCGAACGGGTCCCAGCCGCCCGGCACACGCAGCCCTGGGCGGCGCGCGACCAAGGGCGCCAGGGTGGGGTCGCGACCGAGCCCCTGGCGTATTGCCTCGGGGTCGGCGTGCAGGTCGAAGAGCCGCTGCAGCCGAGCGACGACGGCGGACGGATCGATAGGCTCGGGCAGACGCAGCGTGACATGCAGCGCCGTATCGGCCGGGGCGTGGGTAACGCTCACGGATCCCATCGCCCCCGCCTCCTGAAAGAGACGGTGGTAGCCCTCGCCGTCGATGCGTTCCAGGCCGGCAATGGCGCGCCGGGCCAGAAAGCCGAGTATGGCCTGCCAGTCGTAGGGGGGCCGGTACGGCAAGCGCAGCGTCATTTCGGCTGCTGGGGCCGCGCCGCCCGCACGGCGCGTTTCGGTCGAGAGAGTCATCGCTCCATTCTAGCCCGCTCATGGAAGACGTCCGCTGTTTTTTGCAGCGCTCGCGCCAACGAAAAGTGGCCCTAACGAATAACAAAAAAATGGCTCTTAGCAAGGTACCAGATTCATTTCACACTGGTCCTCACCCATCGCAACGCAGAGGAGCCACCCATGCCCATCCGCCAAGCCACCCGCAACGACCTGGAGCCACTCAGTCAGCTACTCGACGGCTACCGGCAGTTCTACCGCCAGCCGTCGGATCTCGAGGGTGCCCGGCAGTTCCTGCAGGCACGCCTCGAGCACGGCGATTCGCATATCCTGGTCCATACAGGCGGTGAGGGAGACCTGCAGGGCTTCGTACAGCTCTATCCTCTGCTTTCCACCGTGCGCCTGGCGCCGCTGTGGCTGCTCAACGATCTGTTCGTCGCCCCGGTGGCTCGTCGCAGCGGCGTCGGGCGCGCCCTGATGCAGGCTGCCAGGGAGCTGGCCCACGCCCATGGCGTCGGCCATCTCAAGCTCGCCACCGAGATCGACAACCGCACGGCCCAGGCACTCTACGAATCGCTCGGCTGGCAGCGCGATACCACCTTCTATCACTACGGCCTGCTGTTCGACATCCAGGCAGACCAAGGCTGAGCGGAGGCGCCATGTACGTTCCCCCATCGATGCGGCTATCGCGTGAGCAGGCCTGGGAGCTGGTCGAGCGGCACGCCTTCGCCACGCTGGTCGGCGCCGATCTGCAGGCCACCCACCTGCCCCTGACGCTGGAACGAAGCGAAGGCGAGCTCGGGGCGCTCTACGGCCACTTCGCCCGGGCCAATCCGCACTGGCGTGCACTGGACGGCAACCGAGCGCTGGCGATCTTCAGCGGCCCTCACGCCTATGTCTCGCCGAGCTGGTACGCCAGCCAACCTGCCGTGCCCACCTGGAACTACCTGGCCGTGCACGCCACGGGGCGCCTGGAGCTGCTGGACGCTACGGCCACGCGAGAGCTGCTTGACCGCAGCCTGGACCACTTCGAGCCCGCCCTGCTCGATTCGCTGGGCCGTGAGCACGACTACCTGGAGAAGATGCAGGCCGGCGTGGTCGGCTTTCGCCTGCGCATCGAAGCGCTCGAGGGCAAGGCCAAGCTCGGCCGACAGCGCTCCCAGGCCGATCAGGAAGGGGTCGAAGCGGCCCTGGCGCAGAGCACCGACCCGCAGGCGCGCCAGCTTTGGCGCTACATGCAGAAACTGACAGACGAGGAGCGGCAAGCATGAACACGGTCACGCAGCCCGCAGATGCCCGGCCTCTCGGGGCCACTCTGCCCGACTGGCAGCCGGCAAGCCGGCCGCAGCGAACACCTCTGCTGGGCGAGCGGGTTCGCCTCGAGCCACTGTCGGCCGAGCGCCATGGCGATTCACTGTTCGCCGCTTTTCAGCTACCCGGCGAGGGGCCCCACGACACACCGCAAGCACGCTGGGCCTATTCCGGCGGCATGTCGTTCTCCGATGCCGAGCAGTGTCATGCCTGGCTGGCCGAGCGGGCGCGCAGTGAGGATCCGCTCTTCTTCGCCATCGTCGAAGCGGAATCCGGGCGGGCCCTGGGGCTGGCCAGCTATCTCAACATCGTGCCGGAACATGGCAGCATCGAGGTTGGGCATATCCATTTCACGCCCGCGCTGCGACGCACGCCGGCGGCCACCGAAGCCATGCTGTTGATGATGCGACACGCCTTCGCCCTGGGCTACCGGCGTTACGAATGGAAGTGCGATGCGCTCAACGCCGCCTCGCGGCGTGCCGCCGAGCGCTTGGGCTTTCGCTTCGAAGGGATCTTCCGTCAGCACCGTGTAGTCAACGGACGCAACCGCGACACCGCCTGGTTCTCGCTGCTCGACGGCGAATGGCCCGCCGTCGAAACGCAGCTTGAGCGCTGGCTAGCGGCGGAGAACTTCGATGATGAGGGTCGTCAGAGGTCGTCGCTTTCCGCGCTTTCCGCGCTTTCCGCGCTGTCAGCCTAAGTTCAGCCATTCGCGAGCCAGCCAGCGCCCGACCCGCTCGATCTCGGCCTCCACGGTGCCAGCATAGCCCAGCACCAGGCCGGGGCGAGCGGGTGCCTCGAGGTAGTAGCTCGACAGCGGCGAGAGCGCGATGCCCTGCTCCGCGCCCCGCCGGAGCAGTTGGCGCTCATGTTCCGCCTCGTCGAGCCAGGCCACCAGGTGCATGCCCGCCTGCCCGTCGGAAAGGCGCAGGCCGCGCGCCACGGCAGGGGCCAGGGCCTTGCGCAGCAGCGCCTGACGTCGGCGGTAGCAGTCACGCATGCGCCGGATGTGACGTGAGAACTGGCCGCTGACGATGAACTCCGCCAAGGCAGCCTGTACCGGGTACTGCCCCTCGCGGTGAAGCCGCGCGTTAGCCCGGCGGAACGGCTCGATCAAGGGCTCGGGCAGTACCACATAGCCCAGGCGCAGCCCGGGATACATCACCTTGCTGAAGGTGCCCACGTAGATGACGCGGCCATCGTCGACGAGCCCCTGCAGGGCAGCGATGGGGCGCTGCTCATAGCGAAACTCGCTGTCGTAGTCGTCCTCGACGACCCAGGCGCCGTGCCGCTCCGCCGCTTCCAGCAGCGCCAAGCGGCGGGACAGACTCATGGTCACGCCACTGGGGTATTGATGCGAGGGTGTCACATAGATCAGTCTCGGGCTCTCGGCGCACGCCGCAGCCGCAACGCTCATCCCCTCGTCGTCCACCGCCACCGCCTGCAAATCGAGTCCGGCGGCCGCGAAGCAGGCCTGAGCGCCAGGGTAGCCCGGCTCCTCGATCCATACCTTGTCGCCGGGATCGCTGAGCAGCCGGGCGATCAGCTCGAAGCCCTGCTGGGCGCCCTGCACGATGAGAATCTGCTCGGGACGACAACGCACCGAGCGCGAGAGCTGCAGATAATCGGCCAGCGCCTCACGCAGCGCCGGCACACCGCCTTGGGCCTGATAGGCCAGCCAGTCCCGTGGCATGCGCTGTTGATGGCGGCGTACCAGCCGCTGCCAAGGGCCATGGGGGAAACGATCCAGCGCCGGCAGGCCGGGGGCCAGGATGGGGCGCTCCTGGCTGGCATGACAGAACGCCAGCAGCGACGTGCCGCGTGTGGAGAGCGGCGGCGCATCTGCTCGTGTCGGAAACGTCTGCGACGTAGCGAGCCCGGCCGTCACGGCCTGTCGCGATGACTGTCGAGCTGGCTGCTGCGTTGCGTGGGGAAAAGGCAGGTCGGCAACGAAGGTGCCCGAGCCATGGCGCGTCACCAGGAAGCCTTCGGCCAGCAGCTGATCGAAGGCGGCCAGCACCGTGTTGCGCCCCAACCCCAGCTCGCGTGCCAGCTGACGCGAAGAGGGCAGTCGCTGGCCGCAAGCCAGGCGCCCCGTCTGAATCCACTCGCGCAGCTGCTGATAGAGACGGGTGGCCAGGGGCTGGGGCGAGCCTCCTGCCAGTGCCAAGCCCAGTGCATCGGCCAGCCAATCGGCCTGACCGGGGCTGGCAGGTACGGCAGACAGCACCCTGTCAGCTATTCCATTCATCCGCGATGACCCGATTGCGCCCCGTGCGCTTGCCCTGGTAGAGATTCTGATCGGCACGATGCAGGATCGCCTCGACCGTTTCCTCGGTACCGTGAAACGCCGATACGCCACAGGTGATCGAGGCTTCGAAGCGATGCCCTTCCTCCGAGGTGAACTCCTGCTCGAGCACCATCTGACGCACCTTTTCTGCCACCCCGACGGCTTCCTCGAGATCGGTTTCCGGCAGTAGCAGCGCGAACTCCTCGCCGCCGAGCCGCGCCGGAATGTCATTCGTGCGCAGCCGCTCCCGCAGCAGCTTGCTCACGTTTACCAGGACCTGGTCGCCGGCGGGATGGCCGTGGGTGTCGTTGATGCGCTTGAAATGATCGAAGTCGAACAGTACCACTGAGGTCGGTCTGCCGTAGCGACGATAGCGGGCCAGTTCCTGGAGCAGGCGCTGCATGAAGTAGCGTCGATTGAACAGCCCGGTGAGCTCATCGGTACGTGAAAGCTGACGCAGGCGCAGCTCGAGCCTCTTCTGCTCTGTAATGTCTCGCACCGTGCCGATCAGGATCTGGTCGTCGCCCTCGGGCATATAATCGGCCAGTTCGTGCACCCAGCGAATCTCACCGTCGGGCCTGATGATGCGATGCTCCATATCGTGCTGCCCCTGTTGCTGAGCGCGCACGATGGCAGACTCGATGCTTTCTATGTCTTCGGGATACACCATGGCCTTGAAGGCCTGGAGACTGGGAGTGAAGGTCTTGGGGTCGACGCCGAAGATGTCGTAGATGACAGCGGACCAGTAAAGCTCGTTGGACTTGAGGCTCAGCCGCCAGTAGCCCAGCCGGGCGATTTGCTGAACGCGATGCAGGGTGCGTTTGAGGTGCGCGATCTCCTCGCGCGCCTCTTCGAGTTCACGACGAATACGCTGACACGAGCCGCCGCCAGAGCCGCTGCCATGCGTCTCTTCAGGGGAGCTCCCATCATCGATACGGTTGTGCGAGCCCTTCATGACATCTCTGCGGCGGTTGCGAAACAGCTATGGAAAGCATACCTTTTGGCCCACATGTTGACCAACGTTGTTTGAACGGTTGACAGCACTGTCTTACTCCACGAATTGCCCGCTAGGCGTCGGCAACCGTCTCAGGTAGCGCGACAAGCCGACGGCGCCGGCCCGCATCATGGCATGGTGATTCCAGACCACCAGTGGACGTGCCACGCGGGCCAACAGGCTCATCCAGGGCTGTACCGTACACACCTGCCACAGATAATTCACTCGGGTGCCACCGCTCTCCTCACACAGCCGCCAGCGGCCGATGCCGGCCACGTCGCCATCGGCCACGCCCTCGATCAGACACGGCTCGCAAACGCGGGTAATGCGAATATCGAACCACAGGTAATAGCCCAGATGGCTCTTCCAGACGAAGCGCTGCACCCGACCGATGCCGCCCTCGTCACCGGCCTCACGCTGCTCCACGCTCACCAACCCAGGCCACCACTCGGGCCAGTGCAGCGAATCGGTCAAGGCGTCGAAGACCTCGGTGACCGGCGCCTCGAAGTGCCAGGTAGTAGTGAACTCGAATCTTGCCATGGCCCAGGGCCTAAGGATCGAAGTGGTCGGCCGGGAAGTCGGGACCGAGCTGCACGTCCTCCAGCAGCACGCTCTCCATTCGCTGCCCCCGCCGGTCGTAGCTCGCCACCCGCAGCGGAAACAGCGTCTCGTCATCGAGCCATAGATCGTAGCGCGCCACCTCATGCACGGCCCGGCCGGGCTCGGCCTCTACCACCACATGCTGCACCGGGCGGCCTTCGTGGGTCGCCGGCTCCAGGCGACGCGTGCTGCCATGATGTTGCAGGCGCTGCACGTTGCGCAGCAGCGTACCGACGTCCGATTGGTCCACGCGATGGCCTTGCGAGCTGCGCACCATGCGATTGGTGGGCCGCAATGACAGGGCCGGGCGCCTGCCCGGCGAGCCGAAGGGCCACAGTTGCACCTTGCCCGTATCGTGACGATAGATCAGCACCGCGCCGCGATAGGGGTTTTCCATGTCCATGCGTACGTCGCCGGGACGCCGGTAGCTGTAATGGATGATCTCCTCGCCACCGCTACCCTGACTGCGCAGGGTCAGGCGATAGCCGGAGAGCGAGTCGATGCGTGCCAGCGCCTCGGCCACAGGGTCCGGTCCGGGTACATCGCTCAAGGCAAGCAGTAACAGCGGCAGCATACGGCGTCTCCAGCGAGCTCTGACTTGAGCCTAGCAGGGCCTACAGGCTTGGCGAGGTGGAGCAGCAGCGTGCGTGCTATCGTAGTGGCGTCAACCAACCCTCGGAGAGGACAGATGAAATACCTTGGCGCCCATGTCAGTGCCGCCGGCGGACCCGACCAGGCCGTACTGCGCGCCGTCGAAATCGGTGCCGACGCCTTCGCCCTGTTCACCAAGAACCAGCGCCAGTGGCGTGCCAAGCCTCTCGACGACGCCACCATCGAGGCCTTTCGCAGCGCCTGCAAGGAGCACGGCTTCGGCCCCGGCCAGATCCTCCCCCACGACAGCTACCTGATCAACCTCGGCCACCCGGACAAGGCAGGGCTGGAAAAGTCGCGCGCCGCCTTTCTCGATGAGATGCAGCGCTGCGAGCAGCTCGGCCTCACCCTGCTCAACTTCCACCCCGGCAGCCACCTGAAGAAAATCAGCGAGAGCGAGTGCCTGACCCGCATCGCCGACTCGATCAACCATGCCCTGGCCGAGACCCGCAACGTCGTCGCGGTGATCGAAAACACCGCCGGCCAGGGCACCAACCTGGGCTGGCGCTTCGAGCACCTGGCCGAGATCATCGAGCAGGTCGACGACAAGTCGCGGGTCGGTGTATGCATCGACACCTGCCACGCCTTCGCCGCCGGCTACGACCTGCGCACCCCGGAGGCCTGCACCGCCACCCTCGACGAGTTCGGCAAGGTGGTCGGCTTCGAGTACCTGCGCGGCATGCATCTCAACGACGCCAAGAGCGCATACGCCAGCCGTGTCGACCGCCACCACAGCCTGGGTCAGGGCAACATCGGCCTCGACGCCTTCACCACCATCATGCGCGACCCGCGCATCGACGATATCCCCATGGTGTTGGAAACCATCGAGCCCGAGATTTGGGCCGAGGAGATCGCCTGGCTGCGCGCCCAGGTCGAAGAAGAGTGAACGCCGTCACTCCAACTCGACCAGGCCATGGCGCATCGCGTAGCGAAACAGACCTGCCAGGGAGTTGGTGTTGAGCTTGCGGTAGATGTTGCTGCGATGCGACTCCACCGTACGGGTGCTGATGCTCAGCGCCTCACCGATGTCGCGGCTGCTCATGCCCTCGAACATCAGCTTGAGGATGGCCGTCTCACGCGGAGTCAGGCGCTCCTGCTTCTCTTCCAGCAGCACCCGGGACACGCCGGAGCCGAAATGGCTGCGTCCACCTGCCACCTCGCGCAGGGCGAACACCATCTGCTCGGCCGAGGCGTCCTTGAGCACGTAGCCGGCCGCACCGCAGGCCACCGCGCGGCGAATGTACTCCTCGTTGTCGTGCATGGTGAGCACCAGGACCCGAATCTCGGGGCAGGTGTCATGCAAGACCTTGCACGCTTCGAGACCGGACAGGCCGGGCATGGTGATGTCCGTCACCACCACGTCCGGCGCAAGCGCCTGAGCCAGCGACAGCAGTTCCTCGCCCGAGTTTGCCTCGCCGACGAGCTCAATGCCCGGCTGCGCCTCCAGTCGGTAACGCAGCCCTTCCAGAACCAGCGGATGGTCGTCCGCCAAAAGTACGCGTATAGACCCTGCCATCGACTCTCTCCCGACTCGTTCCGGTAGCGCGCTGAAACGGCACCTTGATGCGTATGCGCACGCCCTTGCCGGGGGCCGCCTCGATCGCTAGCCGCCCCCCCAGCAGATCCACCCGGTCCTGGATGTTGCGCAGTCCCATACCGGCCCCGCCCTGCTCATGGCTCTGCTCGGCGCGCCAGATGAAGCCCTCGCCGTCATCGGCGATCTCGAGATAGACCCAGCCACGACGGCGCCGCAGCTTCACCCTGACCTGGCCAACGTTACCGGCGTGCTTTTCGATGTTGTGCAAGCTTTCCTGAGTGATACGATACAGCGCCGTGGCCAGCACCGGCTGGCATTCGCCGCTGTCGAGATTGGACTCGAAGTGAATGCGGACGGGTTTGCGCTCTACCAGGTCCGAACAGAGGCTCTCCAGGGCCGCCACCAGCCCCAGATCGTCGAGCACGCTGGGGCGCAGGTCGTAGGCCAGCCGCCGCAGATCCTGAATGCCCGTTTCCAGAATGCGGTCTGCCGCTGCCAGGGTGGATGAGGCATCGACATGATCGCCGCGACCCAGCGCATCGTCGATGCGCTCGAGCTTGAAGCGTGCCGATACCAGCAGCTGATTGATGCCATCGTGCAGCTCGCGGGAAATCCGCCGCCGCTCCTTCTCCAGGAAGCTGAAGGTCTTCTGCGCCATCGTGACCAGCCGGCGATTCGCCACCCGTGCTTCGCTGAGGTTGACCGCCAGACCGATCACGGCGATGACGAGCAGGCAGGAAACGGTGAAGAAGGCCATCAGCAGGATGGTCCTGCGGGCGTTCTCCACCATATGATGCTCCATCTGGCCGACCACCTGCTCGATGTCATCCAGATAGAGCCCCGTGCCCACCATCCAGCCCCACTTCTCCAGGGCGATGGAGTAGCTCAGCTTGAGTACCGATTCGCCGCCTGAAGGCTTGTCCCAGCGATATTCGGTGAAACCGCCGCCTTCTTGGGCTTGCTCGATGAGCCGCTGGATCAGGAACTTGCCATCCTCGTCACGAAAGTTCCACAGATCCTGCCCGACCAGATGCTCGAGCCGTGGGTGGACGATGTTCAGCCCATCGTAGTCATAGACGAAGAAGTAACCGTCGGAGCCATACTCCATACGGTGAAAGGCATCCGCTACCAACCCTTGCGCCACGTCTACCGGCAGCTCGGGGTCCTCATAGATGTCTCGAATCGCCGTGTAGGCGAGTTCCATGTAGTTCTTGAGTTCAGCCCGCTTGGCTTCCAGCAATCCGTCCTTGAGTATTTCCGACTGCGCCCCGCTCAATCGCGCACTCTGATGAATGGCAAGAAACGTCACACCTGCACTGAGTATCAAAAGAGGCAGCAAGGTCAGCAGTGTCAACTTGGTTCTGAACGTGAACACTGGCGCGTTACCTTTACTTAATTATTATTCTTTTGGCCCTGTCGACTTTTGGCTAATCACGGCCAGCTTGTTGCAGTTGGCCGATTGCAGTCGACAGAGCCTTTATCAGGAAGTTTTAAAGTAAAAACCCCGACTCACCATCCTACCACTCGGGGCAACCACAGCACCACATCGGGGAAGACGATGATCAGTGCCAGTGCCAAAATCTGGATCAGCACGAAAGGCACGGCCCCCTTGTAGATGTCACCTGTGGTGATCCCCGGCGGCGCCACCCCCTTCATGAACAGCAGCGACCAGCCGAAGGGCGGCGTCAGGAACGAGGTCTGCAGGTTCATGGCGATCAGGATCGCGACCCACACCATCGACATGTCGCCCTGGCTTGCCAGGAACGGCAGGAACAGCGGCACGGCGATGTAGGATATCTGAATCCACTCGAGGAAGAAGCCCAGGAAGAAGATCAGCAGCAGCATGAAGATCAGCGTGCCGTACATGCCGCCCGGCACCCATTCGAACATCGCCTCGATGAGGAATTCCCCGTCCAGCCCGCGGAACGCCAGGGCGAAGACCTGCGAGGCGATCAGCACGAAGAAGATCATGCAGCTGATGCGCAGCGAGGTCTTGACGGTATCGGAGAGCACTCCCAAGGTCAGGCGCCCGGACACGACCGTCAGCAGCAAGGCTCCCACGGCACCTACCGACGCCGCCTCCGTGGGCGCGGCCACCCCGCCGATGATCGAGCCGAGCACGGCGAAGATCAGCAACAGTGGCGGCACCACCACCTTGACGAAGTCCTTGCCCAGCTCCAGCTTGCTGACCGCGGCGCGCTCCTGCTCGTCGATGGCGGGCACGTCGGCTGAGAAGAAGAAGGCCAGCACCAGCAGATAGGCCAGGTACATGCCGGCCAACAGCAGGCCGGGCACCAGCGCCGCGGCGAACAGGCTGCCGACGGACAGATTCATGATGTCGGCCAGCACCAGCAGCACTAGGCTGGGCGGGATGATCTGCCCCAGGGTGCCCGCCGCACAGATGGTGCCGCAGGCCACCGTCTTCTTGTAGCCGCGTCGCACCAGGGTCGGTAGCGCCATCAGCGTCAGGGTGACGATGGCTGCGCCGACGATGCCCGTCGCTGCGCCCAGCAGCACACCGACGATGATCACCGCCAGGGCCATGCCGCCGGGCAGACCGCCACACAGGTGACCGATGACGTCGAGCATGCGCTCGGCGATCTTCGAGCGTTCCAGCATCACGCCCATGAATACGAACAGCGGGATGGCCAGCAGGGTGTAGTTGGCCACCACGCCGTAGATACGCGAGGGCAGCAGTTCGAACAACCAGCCGTCGAAGCCGATGAAGCCGAACACGAAGCCGACGAACGCCACCACGAAGCCGACCGGAATGCCGGTCATCACCAGCACGAAGAAAGCCACGATCATGGCCAGCGCGTAATATTCCAAGGGCATGGCTCAGGCTCTCCCAGCGTAGTGTTGAACGAGGCGCCGACCGTTCTCGAGCGCCTGGCGCAGCGACTCGGCCGCCACGAAGACGAAGCCGACCACCACCATGGCCTTGGGTATCCAGCGCCAGGGAAGACCGGAAGAATTGGGTGAGCGCTCGCCGCGGATGAACGAGGTCTCGGCGAACGGCAAGCTGTAATGGATGATGAGCAGCGCGCAGGGCAGCGCCACCAGCAGCGCAGCGATGAGGTTCAGCCACATCATGCCGACCGGGCTGAAGCGGCTCGACAGGATGTCCACGCGCACGTGATCGTCGAACTTCATGGCGTAGGCGATGCCCATCATCGCCATGACCGACAGCAGGTACCACTCCAGCTCCTGGGCCCACACCGCGCCCAGGCCAAAGGCATAGCGGCTCAGCATGTTGCCGAAGATCAGCGCGATCATGATGAGCATGGCCAGACAGCCGATGAAACCGGCCAGGCCGGTTATTCGCTCGAGCGCACGCTCGAGCCAGGTACACAAACGCAGCATCTCAACTCCCCCTCTGGGCGGGCGCCCAGCGGACGTCAAAGGTGGGGTAAGCGCGACCCGGATGGGTCTGGCAGGAGGGCGCTCGGCGTTACGGAATGCCGCTCGGCCGAGCGCCCGGCCGACGTCAGATCATGCCCTGACCGTAGCGGCTGATGGTGTTGGCGAAGACGGCCTCGCTGTTGGCATGCCAGCCGTCGTGCTTCTTCTTGAACGCCCAGAAGCTGTCGTTGATGCGCTTGACCAGTGGGTCCTTGTTGGCTTCGGTCGTGAGAATGTCGCGGGTGGCCTCGAAAAGCGCCCGGATGACGTCGTCGGGGAGGGTCTCGAACGCCACGCCGTGGTTGTTGACCAAGTCGTCAAGGGCGTCGCCGTTCTGGGCCTCGATCCAGGTGTGGGAGGTGATGTTGCAGGCGGCAGCGGCGTTGTGGAGCACGGCCTGGAGATCGCTGGGCAAGGAGTTGTAGGCGTCCTTGTTGACGATCACCTCGGTGGTGGTGGAGGGCTCGTGCCAGCCCGAGGAGTAGTAGTGCTTGGCCGCGTTGTGCAGGCCCAGGGCACGGTCGAGGTAGGGGCCGACCCACTCCGCCGCATCGATGGCGCCACGCTCCAGCGCCGAGAAGATCTCGCCGCCGGGCAACAGCCGGGCGTTGGCACCGATGGCGTTGTAGACGTCGCCGGCCAGCCCCGGCATGCGGATGTTCAGGCCGCGGAAATCCGCCACGCTGGTCACCGGCTCGCGGAACCAGCCCACCGGCTGCGCACCGGTACAGCCCACCGCCAGCGGGATCAGGTTGTAGGGCTCGTAGGTTTCCTTCCACAGCTCGTAGCCGCCGCCGTGGGCCAGCCAGGCATTGAAGCCCTGGAAGGTCATGCCGAACGGCACGGTGGTGAAGTACTGAGCGGCAAACGACTCCCCGGCCCAGTAGTAGGAGCAGGCATGGTTGAGCTGCACTTGCTGCCCGCGGGATACCGCATCGAAACCGTCGAAGGCGGGAATGAGCTCACCCGCGCCGTAGACGCGAATCTTGATGCGCCCGCCGGACATATCTTCGACTCGTCTGGCGAAGTCCGTCGCAGAGCCGGGGCCCGACTGGAAGAACGGAAAACCGGATGGCCAACTGGTGGTCATGCGCCAGTTGAAGGTTTCCTGAGCCTTGACGATGCTCGGTGCCATCACGGTACCCACTGCGGCGGCACCGCCATACTTGAGGAAATTACGCCTGTTGACGCTCATGGCTATATTGACTCCCGGCGTGCTCGATGAAGTAGCGCGCTATCGAGCAATGCCCTCGTTTGTTTTAATGATTGAATCGCGAGCTGGTCAGAAAACTGACCTGGGGAGAATAAAACGGTGGCTATCAAATTAAATCCGGAGAGCTGCGTAATTTACCCTGCGGCCATCCCTTAGTCAGAAATACGGATAATGCCTCCGTAGAATTACGCAACGTTGCACTGGATATTAGCCAGAAGTATATACCTGGAAATATATTTCAATAATTCCGATAAAAAAGCAATAGCGACACGGTTCCGCACGGCAACACGAGCTCCGGTAGGCATCTCCATCCAGGACATCAGCCGCTCGATGGCCGATCGCCGGGCCGGCGGCTAACGCCAGCCTCATGCGAGGCGTCGTGCCCGCTTTTTCTCGCGGAGCGTTAAAACTTAGTCCACGCCTTCAGGTCAAAGCATTTGTCGGCCGGCGAGAAAGCTGCCACCCTCAATTCATAGGCACGCCTCTCGTAGGGACAGTGAGGTCCCGAGGGTCGCCCCATTCACCCGCAGGAGGACATGCGCATGGGTATCATCGAAATGCTAACCGTGAGCGTGGCCGCAGTGGCGCTTTCGGCTCTGGCCTACACCATGAGCGAGAAGCAGAGGCACCCCAACCGCAAGGAAGTGCGTATCGAGGAGGATGAACGCGTTCCTCACCGGCAACGCTCGCGGCACGACTGAGCGTCAGCGCATCGATATCGCAGCCCCCGGCACCTCTGGTGTCGGGGTTTTTTCATGCCCCGGCCCACGCCGCAGCAGCTGTTGCACCTGCCACTTCGCTCCGGTGGATAGCGTCTCCAGAAAATGCACTTCGCCGTTCTGCAGCACCGCCTCCGGCACCCCGTCGCGATAGAGCAGGCGATTGCCCGACACCGCCGGTAGTCGCTGCCCGGGGGCAAGAATGCCCACCAGGTTGAGCGGGTCGGCGGCAGCCACCACCACGCGGGTGCCGTCCGGCTCCCGGCGGCGCATGGCCTTGAGCGCCCCCACCGCTTCGGCCAGGGCGAATTGCTCGCCGGCAAACTGCTGCACGAAACGCCCGCCGCGAATCTCGCCGCGCGCCTCCAGCCGGCGATACACATACAGCAGCTCGCGCCAGGGCGGCAGTGCCGGCTCGCGCTCAATCACACGACGGAACACCACGCCATAGCGCTCCAACAGCACCCAGGCGATATGCTCCAGGCTCTCCATGTCCGTCGAGATGCGGCGCTTTTCCGGCGTATCGTCGCGCTCCGGCGCGGGCAGCCACGACCAGCGCCCGGCGGCGTCCACTCCCGGGGCGTGCCGCCGACGCCGACGCCCGCTCGCGGCAATGGGCGGACGCTTGCTGGCCGGGGCGATCAGCGCCCGCAGGCCGGTAAAACTGTCGGAAGTGACCAACCCCCACGAGGCCAGCTCGCCCAGCGCCTCCTCCACCTGGGTGCGCAGCATGTGGGCGGGGCCGAGCAGGTCGGCGAAGAACATCGCCCCACCGGCCTGCAGCGCTTCGAGCACCCGGCGCGCCCCGCCGGAGAGCGGTAGTTCCTCGGCATCGGGTACCGGCGCGGCCTGACGCCAGTCGTTCAACGCCTGACGCTCGATCAAGGCAATCGGCGTGTTGCGCAGTGGGCCAGGGCGCTGGCGTTCGTCGCCTTCGGCGATTCTGGGCGGCAGCAGGCGCAGCCAGATGAAACGCCCACTGGCGAGCAGCTGGTCGAGCATGTGCGGCGAGAAATCGGCCACCCTCGCCGGCAGCACGTCGCTCTCCCAGGCGCCCGCCGCCACGGGAAAGCCCTCCAGCCGCTCCACCGCCGCGGCCAGCGCCTCCGGCCCTTCCGGCCGCTCGGTCAGGCCGTGCCAGTCGAGCAGAAAGCGCAGGTAGTGCTGGATGCTAACCGGCTCGATCTCGGCACGACGGCGATCGATGGCGTAGCGATGCATGCGCGCCAGCAGGCGCCGCTCGCACCAGGCCACCTGGCTACCGCCGAGGAATGCTCCTTGCAGCACGAAGCCCTCGACCTCGAGGCGCGCCAGCGCCCCCATGCAGCGCTCCAGTGATACGCCAAGAGGCGTGGCCAGGCTTGCCGCCGTGACCGGCCCCAGCGTCTCGAGCCGTGAACGCAGCAGCTCGGTCAGTGCCTCATCGGACGACGCCGGGGCCGTGCCCAGGGCTTCGATGGGTGGCTTGAGCACGGCTTCAGGATAGAGCACCAGCAGCTCACCCAAGCGCTCCGCCGCCGTCCACAGCGCCTCACCGTTGGATGGCGTAACGACCGCAGCACGCCTGTCCCGGGCTAGTGCATCGAACCAGAGCCGCCACTCCTCTTCGGCTTCGTGCATGGTGATGAAACCGCTCATCACCAGCGCGTCGTGCAGCTCATCGGCATCGCGCGGTGCGGGCCAGGCTTCTTCGCACACCCGGTCGATCACCTCGGGGGCGTAGCGCGCAGATGCGGCGGCCTCGGCCACGTCGAGCGCGCCGCCGGTGCGCACGCTCAGGGTGCGCCGCTCCTCCTGGGCACCGTCGTCGAGGAAGGCGTAGGGACGCGCATTGACCACCTCTTCCGACAGCGGGGAAGGCACCGCCAGGTCGCGCCCGCTGACGACGATCTCGCCGGCTTCGAGGCGCGCCAACAGACGCTCCAGGCCGTCGATGTCCATGGCCTCGGTCAGGCAGTCGTGCAGGGTCTGGTCTACCAGGGGGTGATCAGGCAGCTCCCGCGCTCCGGCCAGGTTCTCGGCGCAGGCAAGCTGGTCGGGAAAGACCACCGAGAGCAGGTCCTCGGAGTCCTGGCGCTGCAGCTGCGGCGGGCGCCGCCGGCCATTGCGGGTGCGCGGCACAGCCAGCCCCACCGAGGCGTTCCAGCGCCAGCGCAGACCGAACATCGGCGCATCGAGCAGCGCCTGGATCAGCACCTCGCGCACCGTCTTGGCGTTGAGATAGCCCCACACCTCATCGAGGGGGAAACTATGAGTCGGCCCCAGCGACAGCACGATGCTGTCCTCCAGCGCCGCCGCCTGCAGCTCGAAGTTGAACTTGCGGCAGAAGCGCTTGCGCAGCGCCAGCCCCCAGGCGCGGTTGAGCTTGGAGCCGAACGGCGAATGCAATACCAGGTGCATGTCGCCGGCCTCGTCGAAGAAGCGCTCCAGCACCAGATGGTGCTGGCTGGGAATCACGCCCAGCGCCGCCCGCGCCACGGCCAGATAGCGCACCAGTTGCTCGGCGGCGGCTGGCGCCAGGCCGTACTCGGTTTCCAGCCACGCTTGGGCCTCGGCCTCGTTGCCCTCGGCCAGCTGCCGGTCGATACCCTCGCGCAGCCGCGACACCGCTTGTGACAGCTCCGCCGTACGTGCCGGCGCCTCGCCGAACCAGAACGGGATGCTCGGCGGCGCCCCGCGGGCGTCATCCACGTAGAGCTTCCCGGTGGCGAGCTTGAGGATGCGATAGGCCTGGTTGCCAAGCTGGAAGATGTCGCCCGGCATGCTCTCGAAGGCGAAGTCCTCGTTGACGGTGCCGACACGGATCTCCTCGGGCTGCAGGATCACGTCGTAGTCGAAGTGGTCGGGAATCGCCCCGCCGTTGGTCAGGGCGACGAGCCGTGCATTGCGCCGCGGGCGCAGACGGCCGTTGACCCGGTCGCGATGCAGGTAGGCCCCGCGTCGCCCGCGCCGAGTGGTGTAGCCATCGGCGAGCATCTGCACCACTGCGTCGAAGCGCTCCTCGCTCAGCGCACGGTAGGGCCAGGCGGCGCGGATGCGTGCGAACAGTACACTCTCCTCGGTTTCGCCCGCCCCGGCGACCTCGGCGACGATCTGCTGCGCCAGCACGTCGAGCGGCCCCTCGGGGATGTGCAGCCGGTCGAGCTCGCCGGCCTGCACCGCGCCCATCAACGCGGTGCACTCGACCAGGTCGTCGCGGGTCAGCGGGAATAGCCGCCCCTTGGGCACCCGCCCCACGCCATGACCGGAGCGCCCCACCCGCTGCAGGAAGGCCGACATCGAGCGCGGCGAACCGAGCTGGCAGACCAGATCCACCTCGCCGATGTCGATGCCCAGCTCCAGCGAAGCGGTGGCCACCAGCGCACGCAGCTCGCCCTGCTTGAGGCGCTGCTCGGCGTCCAGGCGGTGCTCGCGGGCCAGGCTGCCGTGATGCGAGGTCACCCACTCATCCCCCAGGCGGTCGGCCAGGTGACGCGCCACCCGCTCGCAGACCCGCCGGGTGTTGGCGAAGATCAGCGTGGTGCGATGCTCTCTCACCAGTTCTGCCAGGCGGTCGTAGACCTCCTCCCACACCTCGTTGGCCATGATCGCAGTCAGCGGCGAGCCGGCCACCTCGATGGCCAGGTCGCGCCGGCGCACGTGGCCGGTGTCGACGATGGTGCACTCATTGCCACCGGTGAGGAACGCCGCCATCGCCGCCACCGGCTTCTGGGTGGCCGAGAGCCCAATGCGCTGCGGCGGGCGTTCCGTCAATCCGGCCAGCCGCTCCAGCGAAAGCGCCAGGTGCGAGCCGCGCTTGGTGCCGGCCACTGCATGAATCTCGTCGACGATCACCGTGCGCACGCTGGAGAGCATCCGCCGCCCCGAATCGGAGGTGAGCAGTACGTAGAGTGACTCCGGCGTGGTGACCACGATATGCGGCGGACGCTTGCGCATGCGCTCGCGCTCCGACGAGGTGGTGTCGCCGGTACGCACCCAGGCGCGTATCTCCGGGGGCTCCCGACCGTCTGCCGCGAGCCCCTCGGCGATACCGCGAATCGGCGCCTGCAGGTTGCGCTGGATGTCGTTGGAGAGCGCGCGCAGCGGCGAAATGTAGAGCACCACCGTCTCGTCGGGCAGCTTGCTGTCGAGCCCACGCTGCACCAGGCCATCGATGGCAGCGAGAAAGGCCGCCAGCGTCTTGCCCGAGCCGGTGGGCGCGGCGATCAGCACATGGCCGCCCGCGCCGATGGCCGGCCAGGCGCGCGCCTGCACCTCGGTAGGTGTACCGAGGTCGCGTGCGAACCAGTCGCTGACGGCGGGATGAAAGGCATCGAGCGGCATGGGCGCTCCGGAAATCGCTTTTCTACAACGTAATCGAGTGCGGGGAGATACGCGATGTTCCCAGGCAGTCTCCGGTTACCGCGATGAGAGCATGTCGTTCAGCTCACTTTTGAGCCATTCGATGAGCCGAGCGCTGCAGCGTCGATTGTCCGTGGGTGAAAGCCACAGACACAGCCGGGCAGGCGTCTCGACGAAGCCCCAGGGAGCGATCAGCCGTCCCTGACGCAGCTCGTCCTCGACCAACAGCCGGGGGGCTATCGCCACCCCCAATCCGGCCACTGCCGCCTCGATCAGATAATAGAGATGATCGAAGCCCTGCCCTTCGGCCAGCGCCCGGTCGAGACGC
Organism: Halomonas sp. MCCC 1A11062; assembly: GCF_021404355.1. NCBI lineage: Bacteria > Pseudomonadati > Pseudomonadota > Gammaproteobacteria > Oceanospirillales > Halomonadaceae > Halomonas > Halomonas sp. MCCC 1A11062. The sequence continues at coordinate 34,832 of NZ_JABFTW010000006.1, read as the reverse complement.
GCCGAATCGAGTCCATGCGCACGCGCCCAGTGCGGCCAGGCCTGTGGGCGCGAGGCGGTATGCAGCAGCTTGATGTCAAAAAGCGTCGCCGGCCGCTGCGGATCGAACCGAGCGGCCAGCTGCGGGCTCACTACCGCACCGATGTGTTCCGCTGCCAACTCGACCACCTCCAGGTCGGCCGGCCATGGCGGTTCGGCAAACGTCAGCGTTGCGCTTACCTCGCCTCTTCCCGGGGTAGCTTCACTCTCGCTGGCGACGACATGCAGCTTGAGTTCCGGCAGCGCACGATGCAGACGATCGAGCCGTGGAATGAGCCAGCGTGCCAGCAGGCTACCCGGACAGGCCAGGATGAACGGCGCCGACTCGACGTCACGCTTCAACTGCGTGCAGCTGTCACGCAGGCGCAGGAACGCCTCGCCAACGCCGTGCTGCAGCCGCTCCCCGTGATTGGTGAGCTGCAGGCCGCGCCCCGCCTTGGTGAACAACGCCACGCCGAAGTGCTCTTCCAGGCTTCGCAGCTGACGGCTCACCGCACCGTGAGTCACGCTGAGTTCATGCGCCGCGGCCGTGACGCTACCCAACCGCGCGGTGGCCTCGAAAGCGCGCAGGGCGCTGAGGGAAGGCATGGAGTGCATCGATTTGTGACTCTAGCTCACATATGGCCGCCATCTTATCGATTTTTCGCCCCGCCTGTCTGCGTTAGTTTCGTCGAAAGCTCCCCTGAACCTTCGAGGCAACCTATGACCGACCTTTCGATGCAGCCCGATGCCCATGGCATGTTCGGCCGTTTCGGCGGCCGCTTCGTCCCCGAGACGTTGATGCCGCTGATTAACGAGCTTCAGGCCGAATACGATGCGGCCCGGCAGGACAACGAATTCCAGCGCCAGCTCGCCTACTTTCAGCGCGACTACGTTGGCCGGCCCAGCCCGCTCTACTTTGCCGAGCGTCTTACCGAGCACTTTGGCGGTGCCCGGATCTATCTCAAGCGTGAGGAGCTCAACCACACTGGAGCTCACAAGATCAACAATTGTATCGGCCAGATCCTGCTCGCCAAGCGGATGGGCAAGACCCGCATCATCGCCGAAACGGGCGCCGGCATGCATGGCGTCGCCACTGCCACCGTCGCGGCACGCTTCGGCATGCCTTGTGTCGTCTACATGGGCTCGGCCGATATCGAACGCCAGCAGCCCAACGTGTTTCGCATGAAATTGCTCGGCGCCGAGGTCATTCCGGTGACGACGGGGACCGGCACGCTCAAGGATGCGATGAACGAGGCGCTGCGCGACTGGGTGACCAACGTCGACGACACCTTCTACATCATCGGCACCGTGGCCGGACCACACCCCTACCCCGCCATGGTGCGTGACTTCCAGGCGGTGATCGGACGCGAGACCCGCGCACAGATCCTCGAGATGGAAGGACGCCTGCCCGACTCTCTCGTCGCCTGCATCGGTGGCGGCTCCAACGCCATGGGCCTGTTCCATCCCTTCCTCGCCGATGAGTCGGTCCAGATGATCGGCGTCGAGGCCGGCGGCAAGGGCATCGACACCGGCATGCACGCGGCAAGCCTCAGCGGCGGCACGCCCGGCGTGTTGCATGGCAATCGCACCTACCTGTTGCAGGATGAGGATGGCCAGATCATTGACGCCCACTCGATATCGGCCGGGCTCGATTATCCCGGCATCGGCCCGGAGCACGCCTGGCTGCATGAGCAGGGCCGCGTCGACTATGTCTCGATCAGCGACGACGAAGCGCTCGCGGCGTTCCAGCTCTGCTGTCGTCAGGAGGGGATCATTCCCGCGCTCGAATCGGCCCACGCCCTGGCCGAAGTCGCCAAGCGGGCACCGACGCTGCCCCGCGACCACCTGATGGTGGTCAACCTGAGCGGACGCGGCGACAAGGACATGATCAGCGTAGCCAAACATCTCGGGGAGAATTTTCAATGAACGCCGCCACAGAGAGCCCCATGAACGACACCACTCGCCTGGACGAGCGCTTTGCCGCGCTCAGGGCGGAGAAAAGGCCTGCCCTGGTAACCTACGTCACCGCCGGCGACCCCGACTTCGAGACCTCGCTGGAAATCCTCCAGGGGCTGCCAGCGGCAGGCGCCGACGTGATCGAGCTCGGCATGCCGTTCAGCGATCCCATGGCCGATGGCCCTGCCATCCAGAAGGCGACGCTACGCGCCCTCGAGGGTGGGCATACGATGGCTCGGACACTCGAGCTGGTGCACGCCTTCCGCCAACGGGAGTCGCAAACGCCGCTGGTGCTGATGGGCTACTACAACCCCATCTACCGCTACGGCGTGGAGCGCTTCCTCGAGGACGCTGCCCGCGCCGGTGTCGATGGCTTGATCGTGGTCGATCTGCCACCCGAGCACGATGAAGAGCTATGCCTTCCGGCCAAGCGACACGGCATTGCCTTCATCCGCCTCGCCACGCCGACCACCGATGCCAAGCGGCTGCCCCGGGTGCTGGATAACGCCTCGGGCTTTCTGTATTGCGTCTCGATGAACGGTGTAACGGGCGGGCGCGAACCTGTCGTGCACGACGTCGAGCGCATGGTGGGCCAGCTGCGCGAGCGTAGCCGCTTGCCGATTGCCGTCGGTTTCGGCATTCGCAATGCAGCACAGGCAGCGGCGATTGGCCGATTCAGTGACGCCGTCGTAGTCGGCTCGGCGCTGGTAGAAGCCATCAATAGCGCAGAGACTCGACATGGTGCCGTTCAGGCGGTTCATGGCTTGGTGCGTGAACTGGCCGAAGGCGTGCGCCGGGCGGCCGACACCTAGAGCGATTCGGGAAGACTAAGCAGCGCGGCTCCTGCTGCATCCCACCGGAAAAGTCCTGCCCCGACCTGACCCAATCAGTGGTGGGCAGGCCTGTCCAGTATGGCTTCGCTCCCCCCGCCGAAGTCTCGGGCAAATTCCTCGCGCAGCCACGCCGCAACCTGCTCCAGCGCCGCATGCCCGGCAAACCGGTGATGCCGGACCAGTTGATAGCGCAGCCCCGGCAGCCTCGGCCCGAAGGGCACCTGAAGCACGCCGCGCTCAAGCTCCGCTTTCACCAGTGTGAGACTCAGCAATGCCACCCCCTGACCGGCAATGGCGGCCTGGATGGCATGGCTCTCGTCAGAGAAGCTCAAGCTTGCGCCGAGGTCGGCCTGGGGCAGGCCTGCCGCCTGGCACCAGTGCTGCCAAGAGGGCAGTCCCAAGGTGGAGCAGTGCCAGTCGAAGACGATGTGACGCACTACCTTCAGGTCTTCATACCCTGTCAGTGCCAGCCGTGGGCTGGCCACTAGAGCAAAGGCATCCTCGGCCAGTACCTCGGCTTCGAGCTCCGGATAAGGCCCCATGCCATAGCGAATCGCCAGCGACGCGCTACGTGATAGATCCAGCGGCGCCTCGCTGGCGTGGATGCGCAGATCGGTATCGGGGCACCGCGCATGGAAGTCGGCCAGGCGCGGCAACAGCCATTGGCTGGCAAAGGCCGGCGTGCAGGAGAGCGTTACGCTACCGCCATCACCTTGCTCCCGCAGCGCCTCCAGCGCTTCACCGAAGGCATCGAAGCCACGCTGCAGCACAGGAAGCAGCTGCATGGCGACCGGGGTCGGCACAACCTGGCGAACGCGGCGCTCGAATAGCGCCACTCCCAGCAGCGCTTCCAGATCGCGCACCTGATGGCTGACCGCCGCCGGCGTGACGGCCAGCTCCTCGGCGGCCCGTTTGAAACTGCAATGACGCGCCGCCGCTTCGAAGGCGCGCAGTTGGGATAACGGCAGCGTGCGTCGGTTCACCGACATCTCCTTATCGAAAAGCCCAGCCTATGGACAAGCCCAGCTATTCCATCCTTCAAGAAATGGTCGTTTGTCAGCCTTGCATCATGAACCGATCCTGTCTCCCACGCATCATCCGAGTTGAGTTCTTCTTGTCAGGAGACGTTCATGATCACACTACTCCACCTCGACGCCAGCGCCCGCTCCGGCCGTTCCGGTATCGATCCGCATGGCTCCCACTCCCGGCGCCTCAGCGCGCACTTCGTCGCGCAATGGATGAAGGCCCGCCCCGGCGATCGCATCCTCTATCGCGACGTGGGCCAGTATCCGCCGCGCCCCGTGACCGGCGAATGGATTCACGCCGCCTTCACCAAGCCGGAGGAGCGTGAACCCTGGATGCATGACGCCCTTGCCGAGAGCGATACTCTGGTCAACGAACTGCTGGAGGCGGACCTGATCGTTGCCGGCGTGCCAATGTACAACTTCGGCGTCCCGGCCGGCTTCAAGGCCTATATCGACAATATCGTACGGGTCGGGCGCACCTTCGGCTTCGACCGCTCACGCCAGGGGCTGCCCTACTGGCCGATGCTGACCGAGATGCGCAAGAAACTGGTAGTGCTGAGCTCCCGCGGCGACTACGGCTACGAACCGGGCGAGCGCATGGCCCAGGCCAATCATGTCGAGCCGCACATTCGCACCGTATTCGGCTACCTGGGCGTCGACGACGTGCACGGCATCGCGGCGGAATACGACGAGTTCGGCGGCGAGCGCCTGCAGGCCTCGCTGGCCCAGGCCGAGAGAGAGATCGACGCTCTGGTGGAAGAATTGACGGCGAGCCTGGATATGAAAACCCTCCTTACCAACCCCGCTTGATTAGCGTGTGCCGGCCCACCGGGTCGGCACACAAGCTAGTAGAGGGTAACTCTTCAGATATTGGCACCGCCGTCGATGGTGAACTCCGCCCCGGTGATCGAACGGCCCTCCGGGCCGGCCAACCAGGCCACCAGGCCGGCCACGTCGTCGGCCTCGTTGTAGCGGGGAATGGCCATCAAGCTACGCTGGGGGTCGGAGAGCTCGCCATCGGCGGGGTTCATGTCGGTATCGGTGGAGCCTGGGTGCACGATGCTGACGTTGATGCCCCTTGGCCCAAGATCACGCGCCAGCCCCTTGGTCAGCCCCACCAGGCCCGCCTTGCTCATGGCATAGAGGCTGATGCCGGACCAGGGCACCCGAACGGCAAGGTTGCTACCGATGGTGATGATGCGCCCACCCTCCGGCATATGCCCCACCGCCGCTATGGCGGTCACTACCGGCGCCCGCAGGTTGATCGCGATGGTGCGATCCAGCTCCTCCAAGGTGACTTCCTCGATCGTCCCGGACGGGAAGATGCCCGCGTTATTGACCAAGATATCGAGCCCGCCTAGCTCGGCCACCGTGCGTTCGACGGCGGCCTTAAGCGCCGCGTCGTCACGATTGTCGGCACGAATCGCCATGGCCCGCCCACCTGCCGAGACGATCTCGTCCACCACCGACTGCGCCTGGGCTTCTCCGTTGACGTAGGTCACCGCCACGCTTGCCCCTTCCGCTGCCAGACGCCGGGCAATGGCGGCACCGATGCCGCGGCTGCCACCGGTAACCATCGCTACCTTTCCGCTGAGTTGCTGCATGTCTCGTCTCCGTTCAAGCAATTTATGTAGTGATCGATACACAAACAAGATGGCTAGACAGCCAAGCCGCTGTCAAGATATTTTGTAGTTATCGATACAAAAAAGGAGCAAGACATGCCTCAGCGCGGTAGACCCCGCGGCTTCGACAGGGAAGAGGCCCTGCGCCGGGCCATGGAAGTCTTCTGGACCCGGGGCTACGACAACGCCTCGCTCGCCGACCTGACCCGGGCCATGGGCATCAAAGCACCCAGTCTCTACGCCACCTTCGGCAGCAAGGAGGCACTGTTCCACGAAGCGGTGGCACTCTACGTCCAGACGGAAGGCAGCGGTATCTGGGAGCAAGTGGAGACGGCGCCGACGGCACATGCCGCCATCGCGCACGTACTGCATGCCACGGCCGAGGCATTCACCCGCGGCGATACGCCTCGCGGCTGCATGATCGTGCTTGCCGCCCCGCAGATGCAGGGGGCCAATGCCCAGGTCTGCGATGCCTTGAAGGCCCACCGCAAGGAGAACGGCTGCCTGCTGGAGCGCCGGTTGAGGCGTGCCGTCGAGGAAGGCGAGCTACCCGCCTCGACGGACTGCCGCGCCCTGGCCAGCTACTTCGTCACCGTGCAGCACGGCATGTCGATCCAGGCCCGCGACGGCGCCTCGCGCGAGACCCTGCTGCGCATTGCCGACTGCGCCATGGCGAGCTGGGAAGCACTGACTAGCTGACCGGCGAGCAGGGCTCACCTTTCCCAGTTGGCTGTTCCTGTACGTCTCCGCCTATCGCCCCGACATGGCGCAGGCTGACGATGGAAACCACCGCCAGCGCCAGGATGGCGATGCCGCCCACGGTGGCGGTCACGTTCAGCCCCGCGGTAAAGGCCTGCTGGGCTTCCAGCAGTACGCCGGCAGGCAGGCTATCGCCGGCCGAGACGGTGGCCCATAGGCTCTCCTCCACGACTCCCACCGCCTCGGCAGCTTCGCCACCGGCCATCGTCGCGCTGACCTGAGCGCGATAGACGAAGGTGGCCAGACTGCCGAGCAGGGCCACACCCAGCGCCACTCCCAGCTCCTGCACCATCTCCGACATGGCCGAGGCCGAGCCGGCCTTCTCCGCCGGTGCGGCACCCACCACCAGATCGGTTCCCAGGGCGGCGATAGTGCCAAGGCCGAGATAGACCAATGAGAACCCGGCTATCGCCATGCCCACCCCGTTGGCGTTCACTTCGACGGCGGCCAGCAGCCAGTAGCCCAGGGTGGAGAGCGCCAAGGCGGCGCCCACCACGTAGCCGGGACGAATGCGTCGGGCAATCAGCGGCGCCATGATGCCCGCCAGCACCATCGCGAGCGCCGGCGGCCCCATCCACAGCCCCGCCGCCAGCGGTGTGAGCCCCGCCACCAGTTGCAGGTACTGGGTCACCAGCAGCATCACGCCGGACACGCCGACCAGCCCCACCAGCAATACGATCAGCGCGGCGCTGAAGGTGCGGCTGCCGAACAGCCGCATGTCGAGCAGCGGGTCTTTTAGATGCTGCTGGCGGCGCACGAAAACGAGCGCCATCAAGCCACCCAGCGCCAGGGCAAGAACGGGAACCGGTTCGAGCCCCAACTTGGCGAGTTCCTTGATGCCGTAGACCGCCGGCAGTACGGCTGCCAACGATAGCGCCACGCTGGCGAGATCCAGCCTACCACTGCGCTTGGCGCGATACTCCGGTAGCAGAATCGGCGCCGCGATCAGCAATACGGCCACCACGGGCACCGCCACCAGGAAGGCCGCCCCCCACCAGAAGCGCTCGAGCAATACGCCGCCGACTACCGGCCCCAGTGCCATGCCCAGGGCGAACATGGTGGCCCACACGCCGATGGCCAGGGCGCGCTGGCGCACGTCGCCGAACATGTTGCTGATCAATGCCAGGGTCGAGGGCATCAGCGTCGCGCCGGCCACGCCCAGCACTGCGCGGGCGGCGATCAGCATGGCAGCACTGGTGGAATAGGCGGCGATCACCGACGTGATGCCGAAGGCCACGGCACCGATCATCAGCAGCCGACGGCGGCCGATACGGTCACCCAGCGTGCCCATAGTGATCAGAAAGCCGGCGATCATGAAACCGTAGGCATCCATGATCCACAACGCCTGAGTACTGCTCGGCTGCAGATCCGCCGCCAGGGCGGGCAGGGCCAGATAGAGAATGGTGACGTCGAGACCGAGCAGCACGGTGGGCAGCGCCAACACTGCCAGACCGGCCCACTCCTTGATGCCCGCACGCTGCCGGGCGATGCGCGAGCCTGACGCTTCATCGAGGGAAACCATGCCATGCCTCCTTTCCGTAGGGTTGGCATGGTAGTCTTGGCCCATACTGATAGGGTTACAATATAGCCAGTTATCCTATTACTATGAGTAACTACTACAGGTAACTGCCTGGAGCACTGCCATGGCCGGACGCAGCCTCGACAGAACCCGCAGCGAACTCACCGAGTTCCTGATTCATCATCGCAGCAAGCTGACGCCGGCCGACGTCGGCTTGCCTTCCACCGGGCGTCGGCGCACGCCCGGGCTGCGGCGCGAGGAAGTGGCCACCCTCGCCGGGGTGGGACTGACCTGGTACACCTGGTTCGAGCAGGGGCGCGATATCAACGTCTCGGAGAGCTTCGTGCTGAAAGTCTCCAAGGCCCTCAAGCTCGACGACGCCGAATGCTGCCACCTGTTCCTGCTTGCCCATCGCCGCCCGCCGCCGGTGGAAGCATACCAGTGGCAGGAAATTCCGCCCCTGGTGCAGAGCCTGATGGACGACATGCCAAGGCCCGCCTACGTGATGAACCTGCGCTGGGACATCATCGCCTGGAACGCCGCCGCCGATGCCCTGCTCGGCTTCAGCGACAGGGCGCCCGGCGGGCACAACATGATGCGTCTGCTGTTCGCCGATCCGGCGCTGCGCAGATGCCTTCCCGACTAGCGTCAGGACGCCTCCCGCCTACTGGCCCAGTTTCGCTGCGATCTGGCCGCCGCCCCCGAAGATCCCGCCATGCAGGAGCTGATCGAAGCGCTCGCCAAGCTGTCGCCGGACTTTCGGCGCTGGTGGGAGCAGCCCAACCACGAAGCCTATCGCTACGGCATCGGCACGCTCATCGACGCCGACTCGGCTACGCAGACGTATGAACACACCACGCTGCTGGTGGATGAGCACCGACATCTCAGGATGGTGGTTTACTTCACTGCCGACTGACCGGGCACCGGACAGTGCTTTCGATGTCACCTTCCAGAGTCGAACCGGCCACCACAGCCTTGCTGGTACGGTTCATCGCTGCCGCGACTCTCGTCTCTTTCGCCACCGACTTGGAGCGCGGTTTGTAGAACATCACGCCATTCCCGACCAGGATCGTCATCAGTCCCACCAAGGCGTACGGCGTCCACTGATAGCCTTCCACCAGAGTGGAGATACCCAGGGCGACCAGAGGAAACAGCAGGGTCGCGTAGGCCGCCGGACCGGGGCCGATCCGGCCCACCAAGGCAAAATAGACGCCGAAGCCGATCACCGACCCAAAGATGGACAGATAGAGTAAGGCGCCGACATAGGTAGGCGAGGTATCCACCACGAAGGGCGTACCGCTGATCACGACCAGCGCCAGCATGATCAGGGCGCCGTAGCCCATGGCGTAGGCGTTGGTGGAGAGCAGGTCCAGGCCGCGCCGCTGATGACGCAAACTGAGCATATTGCCGAGGGAGAAACCATAGGTTCCTACCAACGCGCAGCCCAAGCCGAACAGCACGCTGGCATCCAGCCCACCACGGTAGATGTCCGGCCAGAATAGACAGACCATCCCGATCAGGCCCAAAGAGGTTGCCAGCAGCAGCCGCGACGTGATGGTTTGGCGAAAGAAGAGCACACCATTGACGGCGTTGAACAGTACCGCCATGGAGAACACCACCGCAATCAAACCACTGGTGATATAGGCGGAGGCGGTATAGAAGAAATAAAAATTGAGGCAGAACACACACAGGCCCTGCAAAGCGCAGAACAGATGATCGCGCACACCTAGCCGATGCAGCCGACCGCTGGCCGATAGCCATAGCAGCAATACGCCGGCGGCCAGAGCGAAACGATAGAAGACCGAGAGCATCACCGGCACCTCGCCGACTTGCAGGGCAATGGCGATCCAGGTGGTACCCCAGATCAGCACGGTGGTCGCATAGAGCAACAGGTTCATGCTCGCACTCCTCGGTATTCAAACGACCAAGTGTGCGTCTCTCAGCGGTCTCAGGCATTCAGCTTCTTGCGCCGGACATTCGATTCTTGCGCTTTTTCGCGATCCTGCCGGTCTTCGCTTGGCCCGCTCCAGGCGGCCAGCTACTATCGAGCCAAGCATCGAGCCAAGCGGTTAGCGGCCGAGGGAGAAAGGGGCCATGCAGTACCATGTCTTCGAGCGTCTGGGACAACACCATGCCCAATTGAAACGCGCCGCCCAACTCGACGGCGGAATCGGCCTTTCCCAGTGGTACAACTGCAATGACCACATCGCGCTCGACAAGCCGACCCATCACACCTTGAGCCTTTACGTGGCCGATGGTTACGAGTCCTACCGCAAGACCTCCTCCGGCTGGCGCAACGGCGGCGCTCCTGATCGTTTCTGCCTGATGCCCAGCCAGCACGAATCCACCTGGGATGTCCGCGGCCCTCTCGAGTTCGTTCACCTCTATTTCACCGACAAGCACCTGGCAGGACTGGCAGAGCGGGTTTGGGACAAGGACGCCACCGGCCTGCTGCTGGATGAAAAGACCTTCGCCGACGACCCGTTGATCGCGAGCCTGTATCGTCAGTGGCTGCTTGCCCTCAACTGGCAGGAGCGGGCCGACCGCCTGGCTCTGGACAGCGCCACCACCCTGCTACTCGTGCATTTGCTCAGGTCCTACAGCCAGCGCCAACGAGTGCTGCCAAGCCCCCGCGGCGGGCTGGCGCCCTACCGCCTGCGGCAGGTGCTCGACTATATCGAGGCCCACCTGGACCGGCCGCTGCCCCTCGCCGAGCTGGCCGCTCAGGTTCAGCTCAGCGAGTATCACTTCGCCCGCATGTTCAAGCAGAGCCAGGGGCTATCCCCTCATCAGTACGTGCTCCAACGCAGATTGGCGCGGGCCGAGACACTGCTGCACGAGACGCCGTTACCACTAGCCGAGATTGCGCTGGATTGCGGCTTCAGCTCCTCGAGCCACCTGGCCAGTCGCTTTCGCCAGGCCAAGGGGATCGCCCCCTCTCGACTGAGGGAGTCGACACCTGCCCAGATACCGGAGCCCCCGACAGAAACGTAGCTGTTCCGAAAGTCGGCAAGCTTCCCGTTCGGCTCAGCAGCGTGAGCAGTCGCATTCCGTGGACATAGTGGCGGATCTCATCGTTGGCAGCTTGGTTAACCCGCCCTTAGTAAGAATGGAACCTCACACCCCATTCCTTGAGGCGGTTCATGACCGATTCCGGATCCAGGATCGTTTCCGGATGATGGAGCCCAGGGGCGACCGGCTTGCCGCCATCCAGACCCAGCAGGCGTTCGATGGCCAAAGCCAGGCCCATGCCGCTCATGCCCTGGTGAAAGTCGCTATCCTCGATTACCCAGCGGGTACGCTGCGACTCGCCACACCTCCCCACCCCTGCGACATCGATGATCAGACGATGGCCGGGAGACGCCTCCTCATCCTCGCGCATGGCCGCATCGATACGTACCGACATGGCATCGGTTACTGCTGCCAAGCTGACAACATCCAGCAACGGATAAGCCTGCCCCTGGAGAGTCATACCGTCTATATCGGTGAAGGTACGCTGGGCTTCCGCTCCTGCAGCCCAGACCCAATGGCCGTCTACGAGCATCAGCGGATGGGGCGCAATACCCGCGACACGCGCCATATCCGCCTGGGCCGTCGGCCCACCAATGTCTGCCGGTGAGAAAATGGCGGCCATCTCGATGTTATCCACTCGCTGTAGATCGCGTACGGCATGCAAGGTCGCCAGCACGGCGATGCCGCCCAGAAAATGGCCGAGCAGCAGCACGGGAGACGCTGTGGGCCGTGCAATCGCCATTGCCACCTCCGGGCCGATGTCGAAGGCATAGTCGGATATCGCCACATACGGCACACCATGCGCTTGTGCGAATTGCAGCGCGTTCAGCGAGTCGTCTTTCAACAGTACGACCACGGCACTGAACGCGGCGCTCCCATCCAGCCCAAGGTCGGCCCGCTCCAGGTCGACGGCAACGGCCGAGGCATGCCCGACCTCCGAGGCCAGTTGGCGGGCCTTGCCGAGGTCACGCCCAGCGATGGCGATCGGCAGCTCAGGGTGCATGCTGCGCAGCGAACGGGCGGCTCGTGATCCGACACGGCCGGCGCCACCGATCAGCAGCACGGGGTCGAGGGTTGAAGCGTTCATGGTCCAACCTCCGGCTCGAGATCATGGAAGCGGGCTCCGAACTCCTGCATGCGCTGCACGAAATAAGCCGGATCGAGAAGGCTGTTGGGTAGATAGAGCCCCGGTGCCACCGGCGTTGCACCGTCAAGGCCGAGCAGGCGCTCCACGCCGAGCGCCACGCCCAGTGCCGTCAGCGGCGCCTGACCCGCGGGGTGCACGATGCCCTGCCGAACATGGCGGGGGCTGCCGTCCCGCCCCTGTCCACTGACCTCGAGCAGGATCTCGGTGGAAAATGGCTCACCCCGGCGACGGCTGGAGGTTTCACCGAGAGCAAAGTCGAAACGGATCGACTCTGCGTCGGTGGCTCCCATCATGCTGAGCAGGTCGAGATTGCCAAAGGCGGCTCCTGTCACGGGCGTTCCATCCAGCATGGTGAACGTACGTTGTGCCCTCTCCCCTTGCACCCATAGCCACTTACCCGACTCGCGCATCATCGCACTCGTGACGGCACCGGTCTGGCGTACGTAATCGGCATGAGCCGCCGGCCCGCCCATGTCCTGCTCATCGAGTACCGCGGCAATTCGGATAGACCGAACCGTGGCAAAGTCTCGTACCAAATGCAGCAGCGAAAGCGTCGCACTCCCAGCCAGCCAGTTGCTCATCATGAGGATGGCCGAACGCTCGGGAGCATTGATGTGCAGTGCAACCTCCGGGGCTATCTCGAACGCCGCGGTCGAAATTCCCAGATGCGGCACTCCCTGCTGCTGGGCATAGCGCAAGGAGCTCAGGGTATCGTCCTTCAGGAAGGTGACCACGGCACGGAACCTCTGGCTTTCCGCCAACCCCAGCCCAGCCTTTCCAAGCTCGACTCTTGTCGCCTCGGCCTTTCCCAGCGCCTGGGCGATGGCAGTGGCCTTGGCCATGTCACGCCCACCAATGGCAAGCGGCAATTCTGGATACAAGCGCCGCAGTGTTCCGGCGGCTTTCTCTCCCACCACGCCGGAGCCACCAATGAGCAGAACCGGATCCTCGATTCGTCGAGACATGACAGTGCCCTCTAAAGCCTACGATTAGTAACTTACCTTTTGCAGGTTACGCAAGGTAGGTTATCCTCGTCAAGGATGCTGTGCGACGTCATGGAAGCGAGATACTCGAGAGAAGCAGGAAGTTAGGCATGACCAAACCAAGAAGACTGACGAAGGCCGAGCGCCGCGAGCAACTGCTGGAGACAGCCTTCGACATCGTGCAGAAAGAAGGCACCGATGCTCTCACCCTGGGTTATCTGGCCGAATGCGCCGGCGTCAGCAAGCCCATTGCCTATGAGCACTTCGGCACGCGAGCCGGCCTGCTCATCGTCATGTACCGACAGCTCGATCATGCCAAGGAGGTGGCTTTTCTCGCTGCGCTCGACAAGGCGCCACGCCACCTGGAGAGCATTGCCCAGGTCGTGGGACGAGCCTATATGGAGTGCTATACGGATGTCGGGTCGGAATGGCATGCCCTATCGGCGGCTCTGAAGGGCGCCGAAGAGATGGAAGCAGTGCAGCAAGAACTGCTCGATCACTATGTAGATCTCTACCAGGAGGCACTACGCCCTTACTGCAACCTTGACGAAGGGACGCTGCGAATGCGCTGCATCGGCATCATCGGCGCAGGCGAAGCGATATCGAAGGAGATGATCCGCGGCCACACCGACATGGCGACAGCCGCCAGTTGCCTCGCCTCGCTCATCGTGTGCTGGTTGAAATCATGAGTCCGTGGAATTCCCCCAGTGCTCGAGAAGCATGTCGATGAACAACTGAGCCGTGCTGGAAATACTGTGGGAACTGCTTCTGACCAGACCGATGGTTCGCTGGATGCGGGGTTCGGGAAGTTCACGCGAACAGAGCGTGTCATGGTCCGGGCCGGGCATTGTCATCTTGGGCAGAATCGCCACGCCAAGCCCGGATTCGACCAGGCCAAGTGAGGTGGAGAGGTGCTGAACTTCGTAGAAGCTGTTCAGCCGAATGCCTTCGGCTGAAAGTGCATTGTCCAGCAGGGTACGATTTCCACTGTCGCGACTGACGGTAATCAATCTGACCTGCTCGAGATCCGCCCATTGAATACTCTTCTTGGCCGCCAGCGGATGGTCGGATCTCAGGGCCAGAACGAAGGGATCACGTAATAGCGGTGTGAAGGAAACCTCCGCGCTCTGTGCACTGAACATGTTGATGCCGAAGTCGGCCTCGCCGTTGATGACCCGCTGCAGCCCCTCGTTGGCACTGACGTCGAGAATGCGAATGCGAATACCCGGCCAAGCCTCGCTGAAGCCGCGAATTACGCTTGGCAGGAAGTAAAAAGCGGCGGTGGGTAGGCAGGCGATCGTGACCGTGCCCTTCTGGTGCGTCGCCAGTTCTCGCATGTTCAGAATCGACGACTCATATTCCTCGATCATACGCCTGGCGCGCGGCAGAAAATCCGCTCCAATCGGCGTCAGGTGTGTCCTGCGGGTGGTGCGTTCGAGCAGCTCGACTTCCAAAAGCTCCTCGAGCTTCTGAATGCGTCGCGATAATGCCGGCTGAGACAAATGCAGACGCTGCGCAGCCTCATGGAATGAACCCAGCTCTGCAACCAATATAAAGGCTTGAAGATCAAGGAATTCCAGGCGATGTGTCATCGATGCACTCTTGCATAGGATAATATGTATTGATAAATATAACACATTAATGCAGATATAGAATCAATATAAGGATTTATTTGCATTTGAAGCATTAGTTGCTCGCTGACATGCTCACATCACGATTCCCAAACGCGATGTGGCATGACGATGATGAATAGCATTCCCTGCATGATCATGCGCGGCGGCACCTCCCGAGGCCCTTTCCTGCGCATGAGCGACCTTCCCAGTGGCCAGGACGCCCAGGCCGAGATCCTGCTAAGCCTGATGGGCTCAGGCCACGCCCTGCAGATCGATGGCATCGGCGGCGGGGATCCGCTGACCAGCAAGATTGCCATCGTGGAACGCTCTTCCCATGCCGACGCCGACGTCGATTACCTGTTTGCCCAAGTCGACGTCCTCAATCGCCGCGTCGACTTCAGCCCGAACTGCGGAAACATGCTCTCGGCGGTCGGCCCCTACGCGATCGAGACGGGCCTGGTGGAACCCCAGGAGGGCAAGACCGTGGTGCGAGTGCGCAATCTCAACACCCAACGCCTGATCGAATGCCACGTCCCCACGCCGGGCCGCCAGGTCTGCTATGAGGGCAACACATCCATCAGCGGCGTGCCCGGAAGTGCCGCCGGGATTCAACTCAGCTTCTTGGACATCATGGGTTCCAAGACCGGCGCGTTGCTGCCGACAGGAAAGGCCTGCGACTCGATCGAAGGCGTCGCCGTCACTTGTCTCGACGCGGCAACGCCGATCATCATGCTCGACGCTGCGGACCTCGGCCTAAGTGGCGCTGAACCCCCTGACGAACTGGATGCCAATAGCGCTTTTCTCGAGCAGCTCGAAAGCATTCGACGCAAGGCAGGACAGAATATGGGGCTGGGCGACGTCAGCAACGGTGTCTTGCCCAAGCCAGTACTTCTCTCCGCAGCGCGTGACCGCGTTAGCACACTGTGCGCACGTTACTTCGTCCCCCACCGCTGTCACAAAGCCATCGCCGTTACCGGAGCCATTGCCGTCGCCTCGGCGGTCAGCGTTCCCGGCACCATCGCCAACCGCATCGCAGTAGAAAGTGGACGGATGACCGAGGGTGAGTGCCTGGCACAGGTGAGGTTGGAGCATCCATCCGGCTACATCGACCTCGACGTCGAGCACCGCCAAGGCAATGCCAACGTTATCGCGCGTGTATCGCTGATTCGTACCGCCAGAAAGATCATGAGCGGCACGATCTTCTACACCGCCTCAACGACACCCAGTGAGACAATGCCTGCACTGCAGACCAATTGATCATCACCATCAACGGGTGACCTGACACCCACAAACGACAACAACCCAGGAGCACGCCATGAACACTCACAAGACCACTAACTCACTTGGCCGGTTGAAAAAAGCCGCCGTCCTTAGCCTGGCAATTGCCGGGCTTGGTTTGACGCTCACCACCCCCGTGCAAGCCCAGGACGCAAACGTGCCCAGCACCATCAAGTGGACCATTCCCTTCGGCGTCGGCGGTGGCACCGATGTCTGGGCCCGCTTCTTCTCCCCCTGGCTCAGCGAACACATTCCAGGTGAGCCCACCATTTCAATCGACAACGTGCCGGGCGGCGGCTCAATCAACGGTGCCAACCTCTTTGCCACGCGGGCCAGGAGCGACGGCAGTGACTGGCTAGGCACCTCCGCCTCGACCCAGTTTCCCGCCATGCTCGGGGACCGGCGGGTACGCTACGACTACTCCACCTGGACACCGATCCTGGCAACCCCGACCGGTGGCGTCGTCTACGCCCAGCCCAGCCTGGGTGAGGAAAGCGAGAGCGCAATTGCCGCCCTGCTGGAAAAGCGAGTCAAGCTGGCGGTGCAAAGTCACACCGGACTCGAGCTGCCGGTGCTGATCGCTCTCGATATGCTGGGTGTCGACGTTCAGGCCGTCTCCGGCATGCAAGGCCGTGGCGAGGGTCGCCTGGCCTTCGAGCGTGGCGAAGCGGACATCGACTTCCAGACCACCTCAGCCTATCTGAGCAGTGTGGCCCCCCTGGTGGAGTCGGGCCGTGCCGTCCCGCTCTTCTCGCTCGGTGTACTGAACGAAGAAGGGCAGATCGAGCGCGATCCGGCGTTCCCCGACCTGCCGACCTTTACCGAAGTCTATGAAAACCTCAACGGTGAGGCCCCGAGCGGCACCGCCAATGAAGCCTATGAGAAGTTCTTCGCCTCAGGCTTCACGCTGCAGAAGCTGATCATGGTGCCCAAAGGCACGCCTGATCAGCTCGTCGAGATTTACCGGGAAGCGGCCCTCGAGTTCGTCGAGACCGAACAGTTCAAGCAGGAGGCTGACGCCCACTTGGGCCCCTACACCCCGATCGTTGGCGATGTCGTCGAGAGACATCTCGAACAAGCCATGGCGCTGGATGACGATCTTCGCGAGTGGCTGGCTGACTGGCTGAAAACTAAGCACGGCGCGAGTATCTGACGCGTGAGAACGGGCATCGGTCCCTTGGCGACAAGGGCCGATACCTTTGGGTTCAACTCACCGCATAACACGAGAGCCGCATTTCATGTTCGATATTCTTCTCTCCAGTCTGGGGCAGCTGTTCACTCTGGATCATCTGCTCTACATGGTCCTCGGCGTGTTGGTAGGCCTAGTGGTTGGGATCATTCCCGGTCTCGGCGGCATCGCAGGTATGGCGCTGCTGCTGCCCTTCCTCTACGGCATGGAGCCGAGTGTCGCCCTCGGCATGCTGATGGGTCTGGTCGCCGTGATTCCCACCGGCGATACCTTTGCCTCGGTGCTGCTGGGCATTCCCGGCTCCAGCGCCTCCCAGGCCACCGTCATCGACGGCTTCTCCCTGGCCAAGCGCGGCCAGGCGGCACGGGCTCTTTCCAGTGCCTTCCTTTCTTCGATGATCGGTGGCCTGATCGGCGCCGCCGTGTTGACGGGTTTCATTCTGATCGCCCGGCCGGTGGTGCTGTCGTTCTCCTCCTCCGAGCTCTTCATGCTGACCCTGCTCGGGCTATCGATGGTAGCGGTGCTCTCCGGACGCGACCTGCTCAAAGGGCTCGCCGCCTGCGGCCTGGGCCTGCTGATCGGTACCATCGGCATGGCGCCAGCCACCGGGGAGTTCCGTCTCAACTTCGAGATCAACTATCTCTTCGATGGCGTACCGCTGGTAGTGATCGGTCTTGGGATCTTTGCACTTCCCGAGATCATCGACCTGCTGGTCAAGCGTGGCGCCATCGCCGGGGAACGCACCCGACTCGGCAAGGGATGGAAACAAGGCCTCCAAGATGTCGGCAAGAACCGTGGCCTGGTAGCACGCTGTGCAGGCATCGGTAGCCTGCTGGGCACGATTCCCGGCCTCGCCGGCTCGGTGGTGGATTGGATGACCTATGGCCATGCCGTACAGAGCGCCAAGGATAAATCCAAGTTTGGCCACGGCGACATCCGCGGGGTCATCGCACCGGAAGCCGCCAACAATGCCTGCGCCTCTGGCGCCATGGTGCCCACTCTGCTGTTCGGCGTGCCTGGCTCGGGCACCGCCGCCGTCTTCCTGGGTGGTCTGCTGCTGCTAGGCTTGCAGCCAGGCGTCAGCATGATCGAGACCAATCTAGACCTGACCTATACCATCATCTGGTCGCTGGCCTTGGCCAACATCATCGGTGCAGCGTTCTGCCTGGGCCTGGCGCGTCCAGTTGCCAGCTTGACCCGCGTGCCCTTCGTCATCCTGGCCCCTCTGATCACAGTGCTGATCATGTTTGCGGCCTTCCAGGCAACACGCTCCCCGGGAGACCTCCTGGCCCTCGGCGCGATCGGTGCCCTTGGCGTCCTGTTCAAGCAGGCCGGCTGGTCACGCCCCGCTTTCCTGATCGGCTTCGTCCTGGCACCTGGCGCTGAAGCCTACTTCTACCAAGCCGTTCAGTTCCAAGGCAGCGCTGCCTTCATGCGCCCAGGTGTGTTGATCATCGGCGCCATGATCCTCGCCGCCCTGTTCTTGCCCATGTTTCGTCAGCTTTGGCGTAAGCTCCGGTCGACCGATACCGAGCAAGCGCCTGCGGTTGGGGAAGCACCTGCGACCGGCAGCAAGCCGATAACCATCGGTGGCATTGATCTGGTGATCTTTACTGCTCTGCTGGGAATGGCCACCTATGGCTGGTTCCACCTTGCCGACCTCAGCCTGCTTGGTGGCCTCATGCCCCGACTGGCCCTGGCAATCATGGGCGTCGCCTGTCTGCTGGAAATCCTGCGCAGCCTTGTCCGTAAGCCAGCGTGGCAACACCAGCCTCTACTTCAGCAAGTCGTCTGGTTGGCAGGCTTCTTCGCCTTGGTCGGAGCGATCCTGACGTTCGGCCTCGTCACCACCGCAACGCTGTTTTGTCTGGCTTTCCTGATGTTCATCGCACGTCTCAAACCGTGGGTGGCTATCGCCATGTCTGCTGGGGTGGCGATCTTCCTGGTAGGCATGGCGAAACTGCTAACCCTGACCTACCCGAGCGGACTGATCGATCCATTACTGTTCGGCTGAGGTGTCACTCAAGAACGAACCGCCGCTCAATTGCGCGGCGGTTCGTTTTCTCTCGGAAGCATCGCCAATGAGACTGAATTATTCCGCCTCTCTCGGATAGACGACGAAGGCCAATTTATTACCATCACGGTCACGCACATAGGCCGCATAAAAGCCTTCGGCATACTGAGGCCGATATCCGGGAGCGCCTTCGTCACTGCCTCCGTTGCTGATGGCAATTTCGTACAGCCTGTCGACCTGCTCCGGTTTCGCGAATTGGAAGGCGGTCATGATGCCATTCCCCACACCGGCTTCATGACCATCGAAGGGATAGCCGACAATGAACCTGGGGAAGTCGAGGTCACTCTCTTTGCCGTAGGAGACGCAGGCCTCGTCTTTCCAGCATACGTCCCAGCCCATTTCAGCGAAAAGTGGATCGTAGAATGTCAGCGCTTGCTCCAGGTCCCGGGTTCCGACCATGGTGTAGGCGATCATGCTGATATACCTCCCTTACCAACTCATGTTTCCGAATGGCAGCGTAGTGCAGTCTGCTTTTTGCGCCACTGGCCCAGTGCCCAGCCCAGGGCCGGCAGCACCAGCATTGCCGAGGCCCAGGCGCAGGCGGCAAAGCCGAAGTGGGTGAAGATCGGCCGATAGAGCAGCGCACCGACAAACATGCACAGATAGGTGATGGCGCTATACAGCCCCATGATGGCTCCCCGCTGCGCCGGGTCTATTTCGGCGAGCTGGCGCATGAGCAGGTTCAAGCCGAGATGATTGGCCACGCCCCAGGCAAGACAAAGCGCCAGCAACACCGGTGGAAGAGCGGCGGTTATCATCAACCCCAGGTAGACCAGCATCAAGCCAGCAAAGGTGACACAGGCGGCGGCGGTCGCACCGTAACGGTCGACCAGCCGCCCCAGCGGTGCGGCAGCGCCGAAGCCCAGGCCATAGACGGCAATCGCCAGCCCGGCGAAGGACGTGGGAAGCTGCAGCACCTCGCCCAGGTGTGGGCCGAGATAGGTGTACAAGCCGTAGAACGCCGTCATGTAGGCCGCTACGTTCAATAGCACCGGATGAATGCCGGGAATTCGCAGGGCCTTGAGAGTGGAGCTCGGCGCCTCACCGACCGTTCTCACGCCCCAATCGTGGCAACGCGAGATCCCCAGCGCCAGCCCCACGGCAGCCAGCGCCAGGAGGGAGAAGACGGCACGCCAGTGCAACAGATCGGCCAACAGCGCCGCCAGGCCGACCCCGACCACCAGACTCAGCGTCCATCCCGTCAGCACGAAGCTCAGCGTCTGGCTCTCGCGTCCCTTCTCGGCCACCTGAGCGGTGAGGGTATAGATCGCCGGCAGCGCCACGCCCGCCGCCAGGCCGGCCAGCGCCTGGGCGACGATCAGCATCCACAGCGCCGGCGAAAGCGCAGCGGCACCCAGGGAAGCCGACAGCACCAGCAGCGCCCACATCAAGGCACGTTCGGCGCCGATACGATCGCTCAGCGAAGCCAGCATCAGTGCACTAAACGCTGTGGCCAGGCCATAGAGCGCCGCGGCCGTTACCACATCGGCGGCGCTGCGGCCCGCAAACGATGCCGCCACCGTGGCGGCGATAGGGCTCAGCGCCAGCGAATTGGCACCGATCACGGCAATGGCGGCGGTCAGCAGGAGTACGCGACGAGAGATCACGGCTCGCTCCATATAGGGTTCGAGATTAACATTGAAGAAAGGAATCACGTTCGGAGCAATCACGAAAATGCCGAATTCTGAAGAAACAGAAATCGTTCGGGACAAGGGACCAGCAGCCCGCCCTCTGGACACCTTCGACCGAACAATATTAGGCGAGCTGGCTGTGGACGCCGGGCTCAGCTATGCCGAACTGGGCAGCCGCGTGGGGCTGTCGGCACCGGCTGTACATGAAAGGGTCAAGCGGCTGCGCGCCACGGGGCGCATTCGCGGTACGGTGGCGGTGCTGGACGGCCCCGCCACCGGCAAGCCTTTCCTGGCCTTCGTGCATGTCGATACCACCGGGGGCAGCAAGAGCCGCACCTTCAGAGCGCTGGCCGAACTGCCCGAACTGGAAGAGATCCATTCGGTGGCCGGCGACACCTGCACCCTGCTCAAGGTGCGCTGCGCCAGCAGTCGGGCGCTGGAGGGCCTGCTCGCGAGGCTCTACGCCATGCCGGGCATCAAGGCCACGCGCAGCTATGTGGTGCTCTCCACCTATCTGGAACGCACGCCTCAAGCGGGCATAACCGAGGCACTGGAAGAGCCGCCCATGGACGAAGCTCCGCGATGAATTTACTTCATTCCCGTAGATTCTCCGTTACGGCGGCCTCCGCCAGTGCCGCCTCACGCTCGAGCAGCGTGCGCTTTCTCTCCACGCCCCAGCGGTATCCGGATAGCGCGCCGTCGCTACGTACCACCCGGTGGCAGGGCACCGCCAACGCCAAGGTGTTGGTCGCACAGGCCCGTGCTACGGCACGCACCGCCCTGGGCGAACCGATACGAGTCGCCAGCTCGGCATAGCTTAGCGTCGTCCCGATGGGAATCTCGGTCAGCGCGTGCCAGACACGCCGCTGAAAGGCAGTGCCACGAACGTCCAGCGGCAGAGACAGCGCACCCTCGGGCGCCTCGACGAAGCCGGCTACCGTGGCCACCCATTCATCGAAGGCGGTATCGCCGGGGATCAGGCTGGCCGTAGGAAAGCGGTCTTCCAGCTCGCGCAGCAAAGCTTCAGGGTCGTCTCCCAAGGAGATGGCGCAAATGCCCTTGTCGCTTGCCGCCACCAGCAGCGCTCCCAGGCTGCACTCGGCCAGCGCGAAGCGGATCTCGGCGCCTTGGCCGCCCGCCCGGTAACGCTTCGGTGTCATGCCGAGCATGCGGTCGGCGCCGGCATAGAAACGCCCGCTGGAGTTGAAGCCCGCCTCGTACATCGCCTCGGTGACCGTCTCACGCTGCGTCATGGTCTGGCGCACACGATCCGCACGACAGGCGACGGCGTAGGCCTTGGGAGTGAGCCCGGTGACCGACTTGAACACCCGATGGAAATGAAACCGGCTCAGCCCCGCGGCTTGTGCCAGCTCATCGAGAGAAGGCAGGTCCTCGGCGGCTTCGATGAGCCGGCAGGCACGGGCAATGCGCTCGGCGTTGCGCTGCGCCAGCGAGCCTTCCTGAGGATGGCAGCGCCGGCAAGGCCGATAGCCGGCCCGCTCGGCCGCCGCCGCGTCGGCATGAAACTCCACGTTCTCGCGACGTGGCCGACGCGACGGGCAGGTCGGGCGGCAATAGATGCCCGTGGTGCGTACCGCGTAGACGAAAGCGTCATCGGCGCTGGCATCACGATTCGACACTGCCGCCCATTTCGCCTCATCGGAATCGAAGGCGGCAAGTGAGTCGCTGGCTGTTTCGGTCATGGCGGGCCCCCGCGGTGGCTTCGGCGTTCTCCGAGAGTTCAGGATGAGCCCAATCCCCGCCTGGCACACTCCATCTCTTGCTTTCAAAGTGAACTGACTATTCGCTGACAAACGCAGCATAGCATCACCAAGCCGCTCATTTTTTTGACGGCAAGAAGCGGAGTGAGGGCTTACCTCAGCATCGGCAAGGTGGGTATGGGGTCGCCATCGATCTCATATCCACACCTAGGAGAATAGTGCCATGAAACGACTTGCCGATAAGGTCGCCATCGTCACCGGAGCCAGCTCGGGCATTGGCCATGCCACTGCCCGCCTGTTTGCCAAGGAAGGCGCCAGCGTAATAGTGAGCGCTCGCCGCCAGAGCGAACTCGATGCCCTGGTCGAAACCATCGCACACGATGGCGGCCGTGCCATTGCCGTCGCCGGCGACATAGCTGACGAACGCTTGGCGCAGCGCCTGGTCGCTACCGCCCTGGAGCGCTTCGGCGGGCTCGACATCGCCTTCAACAACGCCGGTATCATCGGGTCGATGGGGCCGCTGCAGGAGATGGCGCCGAGTGACTGGAACAGCGTGCTGGATACCAACCTGACCGCCGCGTTTCTAGGGGCTAAATACCAGATCCCGGCATTGCTGCAGCGTGGCGGCGGCAGCCTGCTGTTCACCTCGAGCTTCGTCGGTCACACCGTCGGCATGCCCGGCATGTCCGCCTATGCCGCCAGCAAGGCCGGCCTGCTGGGCATGATGAAATGCCTGGCGTCGGAGCTGGGGTCCCAAGGAGTACGCGTCAACGCCCTGCTGCCCGGCGGCACCGACACACCGGCCAGCATCACCAACGCCCCCGATGCCGGGCCGGAAGTCCTTGCATTCGTCGAAAACCTGCACGCACTCAAGCGCATGGCCGTACCGGAAGAGATCGCCCGGGCGGCGCTCTATCTGGCTTCCGACGATTCAAGCTTCGTTACCGGCACCGCAATGCTGGTCGACGGTGGCGTCTCCATCAGCCGTACATGAATCGTCAGGTAGCGGTGCCGCCTTACGGCACCGCTACCTGAGCAGCCCCACTGTGCGCTAGCCCCTTCAACCAATAGGGGCGCGCAGCAAGGGTAATTGACCACATATACGAGCCACCGCCTTCCTCGGCCCGGCCAACAGGATTCCTTGGGGTACTTGCTCACCGAATGAGGTTGAAGTGATGCGCAACATATAATCCGCATAGTCACTCGCCTCGAATGCAGCGCGCATGTAGGCAAAACGAATCGGTAATTCCTCTGCAGCATCAAAGAGAGCAGGCAGATCACTTTCAGGAGCGCTGAGAACAGGTAGGGGCACGGTGGTAATGCCCTTGAGCAGGATGCCATCGGCGGAGGTGGTATCGCTTCCCACCAAGTCGGGTACATGCTTCCCAAGGCTCATGCCAAGGACGGCAGCAAAGTTGACTGCAAGGCCAGCAGGTAAGCTGTCAGAAAGGATGATCACGGTTTTCATGGACATAATGGCGGCTCCTTTTTGGCTCTGAAGCCTGCAAGGAATACCGCTTTGGGTATTGAAAAAAATTGACCTTTTTAACTTCGCTGGCCTGCTACTCTTCCCAAACGACCACTACCCCGGCAAGCACTTACTTACCGGGCAGGGCCTATCTCTTCGCACCTGGCCGGAGTTGGTTCCCATATGAATCACTCCTGTTCGCATAGAAAACAACCGGATGATGGTGTCACGAACCATTAGCATGGAGTCTCCAAGGCAACAGCCAAAGAGGCAACACCCATGAACCGGATGCGCATCAATCAACTCGATATCGCCTGGACAGCGTCGGGCCAGGGGCAGCCTGTCATATTGGTACACGGCTCATGGGACACCCATGCCGCCTGGGATCGGGTGGCTCCCGAGCTGGCTCAAGAGCTGCGAGTCATTCGCTATGACCGTCGTGGCCATGGGGAAAGCGAGTGTCCGCCAGGCCAAGGGCGCTACAGCGAAGACGTGGACGATCTATGCCAGCTGATCGAGGCCATGAGTACTGATACCGGCGTGCACCTGATCGGCCACTCCTATGGCGCTACCATCGCCCTATTGGCTGCCGATCAGTGCCCTGAACGTGTCGGCTCGGTGCTGGTCCACGAACCGCCAGCATTCGGTCTGCTCAAGCAGGACCAGGAGCACAAGGGTTTGCTGCCGATCATTCAACGACATATCGACCAGGCCATGGCGATGCTCGAGAAAGAGTGCGACGCAGAGGGGGCACGTTATTTTGCCGATCACATTGGCTTCGGCCCGGGCTTCTGGGATAGCGTGCTGACTGCCGATATGCGTGCCAGCTTCATCGCCCATGCCCCAACCTGGTTGGACCAAGCACGCGATCCGACGCGCCTTGACATCGTACCGGAGCGCTTTTCCAACCTCCGGGTGCCGGTCTGCCTGACGACAGGCACCCATGGACTACCTTGGTACGCGCCCACCATGGCGCGACTAGCTCGACTCATTCCCGATGCTCGTCTCGTCACCGTTCCGGGAGCTGGCCACGCCCCTCACCTGACCCACCCCCACCAGTGGGCCCAGTTGGCCCTGGACTTCATTGGCAAGCACTAAGATTTGTAGCCATTGGCTGAGCTCTGCAGGCGCCTAGATCACGACGCCAGAGTCCGGACAGCTGCTACCTTATCTGAAAATGACCATCGCCCCGGCAAGCACTTACTTACCGGTCAAGGCCTATCTCTTCGTACTTTGCCGAGTTGGCCTGGCTCATTGGCAGGAGGGAGCATGGATTTTCTCGTCAACTTGGACGTGGACGATCTGGAGCGCGGCATCGACTTCTATGTCCACGCCTTTGGCCTCGAGGTCGGTCGTCGTTTCGGCGACGACGGTGCCGAACTGATCGGCGGTCCGGCGCCCATCTACCTGCTGGTCAAGGCCACCGGCTCATCAGCCTATGCTGCAGGAGAGTCCGTACCCGGCGGACAGCGCCACTACAGGCGTCACTGGACACCGGTGCATCTCGACGTGGTGGTGGAGGACATCGAAACCGCGGTGGAACGGGCCATCGCCGCCGGCGCCACCCAGGAGCAGCCCATCGTGACCGATCGCTGGGGCAAGCTTGCGCTGATGGTCGACCCCTTCGGTCACGGCTTCTGTTTCGTGCAGTTCCTGAATCGCGGCTACGATGAGATCGCGACCGTTTGATCGCTCGCCAGCGAGTCGATCACGAACCCGAACTCACTCGCCAGTGCCCGACGTCCCAGCTCGCTGATACTCACTACCCGCGAGTGCTTCTGCCGGTCGATCCAACCGAGTTCCAGCATGCGCTCGGCCACGGCGGCCCCCAGCGCTCCACCGAGGTGATCGCGCCGCTCGCTCCAGTCGAGGCAGGGGTAGGCAAAACGTCGACGGCGCTTGCGTAGGGAAGTGACATCTATGCCGAAGTCGGCAAACCAGACCTTCCCTCGCTCCGTCACGTCCATGGCCTCGCCATGGTTGACCAAGTACTCCCTTTCGAGCAGTACTGCCGTCAGCCGTGTGCCCAGTTCCCCGGCCAAGTGGTCATAGCAGAATCGCGCAGCCCCCAAGGCACCTGCCGGTCGCCTGCACGGCGGCGCCACCTTCATCGGTTTGGCCACTACCATCAGCGCCTCGACGGCATGCGCCACCTCAGCCGACGCCAGCCGGTAGTACTTGTGCCGCCCTTGGGCCGTCGACTCGATCAGGCTGTCGCGCTGCAATCGCTTGAGATGCTCAGTCGCCGTGCCCGGCTGCACGCCGCAGCCATAGGCCAGCTCCTTGGCGGTCAATGCCCGGCCTTCCATCAGCAAGGCGAGCATACCCATGCGGGTCGGATCGCCAATGGTGCGGGCTAGGCGTGACAGGTCTGGCTCAACCATCGTTAGCTCTCCACCTAACTATTTATGTCTGACAAGCATAGGCCAACGGGACACAATCTGACTTCACCCCTTGGACATCTTGCGCAGAGCAGGCAGTCGCTCAACCGCAGATACAGGAGATTCCCAATGATCGCCGTTATCTTCGAAGCCACTCCCAATCCCGAGCACCACGAGACCTATTTCGATATCGCCGCCAGCCTGCGGCCGCTGCTCGACGAAATTGACGGATTCATCTCCATCGAACGTTTCGAAAGCCTCACCCAGCCGGGCAAGGTCCTCTCGCTCTCCTTCTGGCGCGACGAACAAGCAGTCGCTCAGTGGCGCCAGCTCGAGCGCCACCGTGCGGCCCAGGCTCAGGGCCGCGAAGTGGTGTTCGACAACTATCGCCTGCGCGTGGCCACGGTGATGCGCGACTACGGCATGCACGAACGCGACCAGGCGCCTGCCGACAGCCGCGAGCGTCATGATTCTTCGTCTGCTTCCGGATGAAGGACATCGCCCCGGTAAGCCCTTACTTACCGGGGCGCCGCTGCCGGCTGGCAGAACACCAGTACCAGGTCCGGCAAGACCCAGGTGGCCTGGCGCCTAGAGAATTTACTCATCAAAGCTTTGATAATCCAAAGGGAAGGTGGCACTACAAACTTTTACAGTGGTATGGTATTAATTCTGGTATCAAGATGAAATACTTAGTGAGCCATAGTAACAAAACACCAGATGTACCATGCGGGCGCTTTCATTGCGACATCACTGATTGTTCGACATTAACAAAAAAGAGCATATGACCTACAGCTCAACGTTCAGCATGACTGTTTGATGGAGCTTGCGCGAAGCGAATTGCTCAATCAATCCAGAGGACTGTCGGCCTCTTACTGCGCCTCCTACAAGATTAATGAAAAAAGCAGGTGCGCCACTATGCGACAGCCAAAAACGAGATCTGGAGTGTATAAACAGCATCGGATGAATAGCGCAATCCAGCGCGGTGGCAACACGTTCCAGCATGAGTATGATGGCAAACGTCTTCACTACCAAGGTGCCAGCAATCCAACTTGGTACTCTATGGCGCCAACGCCTGGCGGTCGACGCTCCAAGCCGATTTCATGGGCTATATCTGCGATAATTGCTCCCCTGCCGGCCATGCGCGTAGCTTCCACTGCCGATACTCATCAGAAAAGCCCGTTCGCCGCAAAGGCTCTAACCACGATCAACCAAGGAAAGCGGTGCCTGAGGCTGGCTCTCGCGCTGGCGCTGCCCACGCTGCTGCTGCCGCAGGTGAGCTGGGGACAGTCCTTGGATGGTTTGGGAGGTCTTTCCGGTAACGACAGCGATGCGGCGGGTGTAAGCGCCGACGGCTTGGTCGTGGTGGGGATCAGCGATAACCGAGCCTTCCGCTGGACAAGCGTCGCCGGCATGACAAGCCTCGGCCCAGGCGCTGGCCGTGCCTACGCCGTTAACTCCGACGGCTCGGTCGTTGTCGGATACGAAGGGTCCTTCGGAACACGAGAAGCCGTACGCTGGACTAACGATGGTGGAACGCAGATCCTCGGCACACTCCCTGGCGGAGCGACAAGCAACGCTTATGGCGTCAACGCCGATGGCTCGGTCGTAGTGGGCGAGAGCGATAGCATCGACGGCCTTCGCGCTTTCCGCTGGACGGATTTTGGGGGCATGCAACACCTCAGCGCTCTGGACGGCGGGACCAGTTCGGCCCGGGGCGTAAGCGGGGACGGCCAGATCGTGGTTGGCCGAAGCACCAGCGGCGATGGCACTCGCGCCTTCCGCTGGACGGAGGCCGACGGGATGGAAAGCCTCGGCGTCCTCGATGGCGGCGCCGCAAGCGAGGCCAGCGCCATCAGCGCCAACGGCCTCGTGATCGTTGGTTTCAGCGAGAGCAGCGACGGCACTCGCGCCTTCCGTTGGACCGAAAGCGGCGGCATGCGAGATCTCGGCCTCTTCGCAGGTAGAGGCGAAAGCATGGCCCACGCCGTAAACGCGGACGGTCAGGTCATCGTGGGAGCCGCCACAGCTCCGGACGGTACGGATTCTCAGGCATTCCGCTGGATGGAAAGCACCGGCATGCAAAGCCTGGAGGATCTGCTAACAGCCCAGGGCGTCGATATAAGCGGCTGGGAACTGGCGGACGCCACCGGCGTCAGCGGGGATGGCGAGATCATCGTAGGCGCAGGTTGGACGGGCGCCGACAGCCAAGGCTTCATCGTGTACCTGCCGGTCGATGAGGACGGCCCTCCGCCTGGCCTGACGACGCCGGAGCGGTTGTCTCGAGCGCTGGCCGATACCGGTGCGGCCGGGCAGCAAGCGCAAGGCGCGGTCATGGGCGGCCTGGGCCAAACCCTAACCGTCGCGCGACTGTTCAGCGGTTCTCAATCCTTGCCCGATCGTCTCACCGGCAACGTTCAGATGGCTTCGCTCGCCCCTAACGTCTCCTACGGCGCGCCCCGGGCCTCGCGCTGGTCGTTCTATGCCCTCGGCAACTTGGGCAATGGGTATTTCGGCGAGAGCGGCAGTTGGGGGCTCGATGGGGCAGTGGGCCTCGCCGCCGATGTCTCGCCAGGCTGGCGTGTTGGCGGCGGCGTCATCGGCTCCTACAGCCGCTTCGACCTGGACTTCGGCGGCGAAAGCCGCCTGGATGCGCTGGGCGGCTCGACCTTTGCAGCCTATGAAGGAGCCAACGGTCTGCGCCTGGGCGCGGCTGCCTACTTGGCACAGTTGGATGTCCGCACTGATCGGCGTTATCAGAATGGCGCTGGCATCGACAGCTCACAAGGGGATACCGATGGCCTAGGCTACGGTCTTGCACTGAACGCCGGCTGGGCCTTCCCCGTCGCTAGCGCCACTAGCCTGACACCCTTCGCCGAGGTGCAGTGGTCGCGCAGTGAGCTCAAGGGCTATGAAGAACACGGCGGAGCCTTCGCAGCTAGCGTTTCCGATCAGGACGGCCGTTCGACCGTGAGCCGTCTAGGCGCAGAGATTGCGCACAGTGTGTCTCCAACGTTAGAGGTTCAGGCCAGCGCCGCCTGGGCCCGGCGCCTCGACGGCGACGCCGGAACGGTCAACGCCACCACGCTGGGCCTGACCCAGGTCATGACCCCGGGGCTTGGCGACAGCGACTGGGCAGAGGGCTCGTTCGCCACAGTCTGGCAAGCCAACGACCGCGCCCAGCTCTACGCCCAACTCACAAGCCGCAGCGGCGAAACTCAGGCCCTAGCACTCGGCGCCACCGCCGGCATCACCTGGAACTTCTAGAATAGCAGCAGACGAAGTAAGCAACGTTGCTGCCTGATCCAATTCCACGGCACTTTGCGACAACCTACCAGGCCTCTGGAAAATGCCATCGACACTAACCCCCCTCGACAGCTTCGATGCCCAAGCTCGAATACCACGGCGCGGCCCAGGCTCAGGGCCGCGAAGTGGTCTTCGACGACTATCGCCTGCGCGTGGCCAAACCTAGGCAGCCAGACGCGACTCCAATTCATGCAGGCTCACGTGCCCCTTGAAGTGGCCCACCCCCGTCGGCAGTTCGCCGCGCTCGATGGCCTCGGCGAAGCGCACGGCCGGGTCGTCCTTGAGTTTCGCCAGATGCCGCGCCAGGTTGGGATATTCCTGCTTCAGGTCGAACAGGCGATGGTACTCGGCCCAGCGAGCAATACCGACGAAGTAGGCATCCGCCATGCTGCGCGCATCGCCCAGCAACCATTCCCGCTCGGCAAGCAGTTTATCCAGATAAGCGCAGCTCTCTGCCACAGACTCGCGGCCCAGCCGGCGCAGCATTTCCTGCTCCACACCGCTCATTCCTTGCGTATCGTAGAGGGTCCAGAGTGGACCGAAGGCGGCGAAGAAGTCCGTGTTGAGG
This sequence comes from Halomonas sp. MCCC 1A11062, assembly GCF_021404355.1. NCBI lineage: Bacteria > Pseudomonadati > Pseudomonadota > Gammaproteobacteria > Oceanospirillales > Halomonadaceae > Halomonas > Halomonas sp. MCCC 1A11062. The sequence continues at coordinate 4,730 of NZ_JABFTW010000006.1, read as the reverse complement.
TAGGCCAGCATCTGGTTGAGGCGATCGAACTCCCGGCTGCCCTGCGCGAAGCCCAGCCGCGCATCGAGGTCGCGTGCCGCTAGGTGCTGCAGAATCGCCAGGCTCTCGGTCAGAGGCTCGCCATCCTCCAGCAGCAATGCCGGTGTCTTGAAAAGAGGATTGATCTTGGCATAAAGCGCATCCCAGGGCTGCTCCAGCATCTCGATGCGGCACAGGCGATAGGGCTTGCCCAGCCACTCGAGCGCCACGATAGAGCCGAACGAACAACCTTGCGGTACGCCATAGAAGAGAACGGGTTCCATTGTCTTGCTCCTTGTTGAGAGTGAGAAAAGCCAGCGCCCTCTGCGCTTGGCCTTGTCAGCAAGGTAATGGCTAAATAGGGCGAATCATGTCCTATTGGAAACAGGAACCTTCAGCGTGGCCAATCCCACCGTTCGCGTGCTGACACTGCTCGAACTGCTGCAGGCCCATCGCCACATGAGCGGCCGGGAGCTAGCCGAACGGCTGGGCGTCGACCGGCGTACGCTTAGGCGGTACATCCAGGCGCTGGAAGAGCTCGGTATTCCCGTCACCACCGAGCGGGGACGGCACGGCGGCTACCGCCTGATGCCGGGCTTCAAGCTGCCACCGCTGATGCTGACCAGCGAAGAGGCGCTGGCCGTCTCGCTGGGGCTGCTCGCCGCTCAAGGGTTAGGCATTGCCGAAACGGCCCCGGCGCTGGACACCGCGCGGGCCAAGCTGGAGCGGGTCATGCCCGCCAGGCTGAAACAGCAGGCACAGGCACTGAGCGAGAGCGCCCGGCTGGAATTGCCCTCGGCCAGGGCTCCGGGCGACGAGCGCCTGCTGCTATTGTTCGCCACCGCCACCCAGGCCCGCCAGCGCGTGCGGCTCGACTACCGCGACGACCGGGAGTAGCACACCCAGCGTGTGCTCAACCCCTATGGCCTGGTCTTCCGCGGCGGGCGCTGGTACGTCAGCGGCTGGTGCCACTTACGCCGCGACCTGCGCAGCTTTCGCCTCGACCGCATCATTGAGGCCACACCGCTCGAGGCCAGCTTCGACAGGCCGGCCGACTTCGACCCGGCCGCACACCTAGCCCACAGCATCGCCAACCTGCCCCGCGCCACCGCCGTCAGCGTGCGCCTGCACACCGATCTTGCTCATGCCGTCGAAGAGCTGGGTCGCCATATCGGCGTGTTCACTCCCGACGGCAACGCCGTGCTGCTGCATGCTCGAACCGACAGCCTGACCTGGTTCGCTCGCCAGCTCGCCCATCAGCCCTACGACTTCGAAATCCTCGACCCACCGGCGCTTTGCGATGCCCTTGTCCAGCAGGCCGTTCGCCTCCAGCGTCTGGCCATGCCAACTGGCCGTTAAAAAATAAAGGGGCATGTCGAAAGCGACTATGTTGAATCGAAGTAGGGAAGCGGTACCAACAACAACCCCTGGAGATTCACCATGCAGCTTTCCACCTACCTGATCTTCGACGGCAACTGTCGCGAAGCCTTCGAGTTCTACCAGCGCTGCTTCGATGCCAAGCTCGAAGCCGTATCCACCTATGGCGAAATGCCCGCCAGTGAAGGCATGGAAATACCCGAGGAAGCCCGCGACCTGATCATGCACGCCCGCCTGCGCATCGGCGATCAACTGCTGATGGCATCGGATAACTCCCCCGGTTGCCCCGCGCCCTACGAAGGCATCAAGGGCGCCAGCATCGCGGTGGGAGTCGACTCCGTTGAGCAGGCCGAAAAGCTCTTCAATGCGCTGGCCGACAACGGCAACGTGCAGATGCCCCTCGAAGAGACCTTCTGGGCGCATCGTTTCGGCATGCTGGTGGACAAGTTCGGCGTCGCCTGGATGATCAACTACGACAAGGAGCAGCAGGCCGCCGCCTAGCGCAGCACGGCTTCCTCTCTCAGCCGCCCGGCCAGCAGATCGATGAAGGCTCGCACCTTGGCCGCCGGGCGGCGCCCCTCTCGATGCACGGGCACACGGACGCCCTGACCCAGCAGCTAGCGCCTGCCCCGATACTGCCTCACCGTTCAGTCAAGAAACGCTACCGACCGCTCGCCCCATCCAGGGTGGCCGGCTCAGCACCAGTTCGCTGGCGCATTGGTCTTGGGCTACGTCGCAGCAGCATCAACATGACGATGACCAACCATGCCAGTGGTGCGATGAAAGCCAGCAAAGCGGCCGTAGATTGCAGCCCCACGGCAGTGTGGTAGACCAGCCGTGCGCCTCCATCTGACCGTGATTCGACATCGATAAGCACGGCCCTCTGCAAGCGACTCAGGGTACCGGTGTCCGGCACGTCTATGGCGAGCTCATCTGCGATATCTCTCAAAGCGGGCCACTGGCCTGCACTGTTGCCCTGTGACCATGACCGGTACTCTGGCCAGGGGTAATCCGGCGTCATGTCCCGCAAGGTGAGACTGCGTGCCTGAGCATCGGCGTAGACCGCAACTATTCCGGCCACGCGTCTTTCCAACTGCGCGCGGACGTCCTCGTCCAGCGTGCGCAGCAACGCTTGCACATCGTTGTTAGCGAGCGTTCTAAGCGACAACGGCAAAGACGCAGTGGCCGTCGGTTCGTCTTTCGTGAGCGCCGCCCAGCTTTGCACGCCCAGTAGCGAGGTGATCATTTGCTTGCTGGCAAGGCAGTCGTCGCTTTGCGGGCAGAGACGCTGAAGATCGGCAATTGTCAGGCCATCCAAACTACTATACAACCAGCCCAATGACAGTCGCCCAGGGGACTCTTCTTCCCACAGCGCCGCCAATGAGTGCAGCGTAGGCAGATCCGTGTAGGCAGAGTAATCAAGGGAAGCCATGGCTTGGCCCCAGTAATAATCCCGGCAAGAGATGCTGTAGGATAACGCCGGTCTTGATGGCTCGGGGTTCGCAAACAGGCCGCAAGACAGTTTATTTCCGGTCGGCTTGAAAATGAGCCGGGTTCCGGCCGGTGGCACGTACTCGCCAATATCTTCGGGGGTATGTAGCACCAGTGGCGGATAGCCCAGCGCGGTGCCTTTGAGGTCATAAAAAATCGCGGGCCACAGGCGCTGCCCGTCCCATAGCAACAGCCCGGCGCAAACACTCGCCAATACCAGCGAGGCGCTCAGCCGAGAGCCTGTACCTTGGAGCGCCAGTAATCCCAAACTCGACCCGTAGACCAGCGGTAACCCCAACAACAGCCCGGGTAGGCCCGCGCTTAGCGGCGGAGCCCATAGGAACAGCAGATAGTGGCTGCTGGCAAGAATAGCCAGTACGCCGCATGCCAGAGCTGCTGCCATGGCTATTGCGCCCCATGAGCAGCAACGTCCCAGCAACCAGAAAACATAGCCCGCGGCCAACAGGGCGAGCGATAGCCTGAGTACCGAATCAGGTGCAGCCAACAGCGCTAACATTGCCTTATCCACATGCCACAACTGTGTAATGTGCTGCCATGTGCATGCACGTGATGCCGGATCAGGCGGCCATCGGGTCCCAGCTCATAAGAGATCCCGTGGCGCTGGCCGTTGTTGTCGAAACGCGCTACGCCCAGCAGCTGCCCGGTGGGCGATGTGGCCAGCCAGGTTCCCCTATCTTGGCCCTTATAAAACCAGCCCTGCCAGCGTGAGTCGGTGTCGGCCCTGAGTACCCAATAACCCTCTCTGGCGCCATCGAGGTACTGGCCGCATTCGACCAGATCGCCCTCTTCATTGCGCTCCTTTTGAACTTCTTCCTCGCTCAGTACGCAGCCATCCGCATCCAGTGTCGGTGGCCCCAGTTCTTCCAGCAACGAAGGGGCGATGCCCGCCATTGACCAGGTTGGGGCTAAAAACAGCAGCGCCAATGCAATAGGCCGCATGTCAGTAGGCCTCCAGGGACATGAAACGGTAGGTCCAGCGTTGCGAACGCGCAGTAGAGTCGTCTATCTGCAACTGTTCTATACGCCGCACTTCGCCATGAAACTTGAGCTGGCCCTCGGGGAACACGAAGGACTCCAGGGCAGGGTCCGTCAGATCTGCGGCTCGCGCCATGGGCATCAGTGCCTCGCCATTGGCATCGAGAAAGCGAAATCGACCAAAGAACTCGCGCGCGGGTTGGGCCAGATCCACGCTGGGCCCGGGCAGTGCCTCCAGCGGCACCAACCATGGCAATTCACTTTGCTGGTAGGTCAAGGGCTGCCAGGTTACCTCTGCGGGACAACGCAACTCGCTCGTCACTTCAAGGTCGTGAAAGAAGCGCCGCTCGCCATCCATGCTTTGCAGCTCCCAGCGCACGCGGCCGAGATACTCCTCAGGCAGTTGGGCATAGCGCAAGTACGACTCGGCGGGCAGGCGTTGCTGATAGTCCTCTATATCTCCGTCATAACGGTCTAAGGGGTAGACAAACAAACGCTCTACCGGGCGCCATTGCAGCGGCCGATCTGCCCCCACAACCTGGAGTTCGCAGGTGTAGCTCATGGTGATGGGAAGAAAGAGTTCATGGTACTCGAGATTCTGGTCATGCATGGGTAAGTCCAGAGCCAGGTCTGCGTCCGTGTGCTGCAAGGGCAGGTGCCAGGTCGGAGGTATCGAAGACTTAGTGCGCTGATCTCGTTCAGTAGAAAAACGCACATCGGCAATGCGCACGAGCTATGGTGATTTCTGGTGTATGGGAGGAGGTAGGAAGGGTGGCGTATCCTGTTGATTGATCACGACCAAGATCTCAATCAACATGAGTGGATACGCCATGACCGATTCTACCCTC